>NZ_CBFFRJ010000018.1:0-53080 GCF_965644225.1 Phytobacter sp. V91
TATTTAGCGGTTGATCAGATCGCTCAACCCGGACTGAGTTCCCTTCAGGTGATCTACTATTTGGAACAGCTATTTAGTGTTCATTCTCTCTAATTCTAAATAATGCTTAATGATAACTATCTAAAAAATCATTTTAGCATGAAAGCTTGTTGATAAAATGCTACTATAGTTTTGGCGGATTAATTTGTAGATATTGATAGTTTTTAACTTATATGATTTAGCTTAATACCCCGCTACATTTATAGCTGTTTGCAGTCCAGGGAAGACCAGATCAGGAAGATAACCGCACTTTTTGAAGTTCTTTTGTACCTTTCTACACAGCGTTGCCTCGAAAGACATGCGTTTGTCTCTCGCTTATTATTAGCAAGCTAATCATTTGATTGCTTTGCGTTTGCACGTGTCGAGCATTCTGGTAGCTAAAGCCAGGGGCGGTAGCGTGCCTGAACACATCAGGGTTACATCACTTATGGCCAGAAGTGGTTTAGAAGTACAACAGGCAGCCGTAAAGGCTTTGTTCCTGCGCGAAATAAAGACGCGTTTTGGGAAGTATCGATTGGGGTATTTATGGGCAATACTAGAGCCAGCAGCTCATATGTTGATTTTATTAGCAATTTTTGGATTTATCATGCATCGGACCATGCCTGATATTTCATTCCCTGTATTCTTGCTAAACGGTATTATTCCTTATTTCCTTTTTAGTAATATTGCAGTTCGCTCTGTAGGTGCCATAGAAGCAAATCAAGGGTTATTTTATTATAAACCAGTAAAACCAGTCGATACTATTATCGCACGAGCTTTACTTGAAACTGTAATTTATGTGTGTGTATACACAATACTAATGACAATGATAGGGCTCGCAGGTGAGAAATTTAGTCTTGATGACATACTGTCATTGTCTTTAGCATGGGGTTTGCTTGTATTATTATCCTGTGGCGTTGGTTTAATTTTTATGGTTTTAGGAAAGACTTTCCCTGAGTCTGAAAAGTTTTTACCTATCATCATAAAACCGCTTTATTTTATATCTTGTATAATGTTGCCTTTACATTCAATTCCTAAAGACTACTGGCCCTATTTATTATGGAACCCTATTGTCCATGTGGTTGAAATTAGTAGAGAATCGGTTGTTAGGGGGTATGTAAGTCAAGGAGTGAGCCTCAGTTACCTGGCATTGTGCTCTTTGGTTGTTTTGTTTATTGGGTTAGCGCTTTACCGTTCTCAAGAGAAGGCTATGCTAACATCGTGATTACTATTGAAAACCTAACAAAGTCATATCGTACTCCTCAGGGGCGGCATTTCGTATTTAAGAATTTAAATGTCATACTTCCCCAAAATAAGAGTGTGGCTCTTATCGGCCGTAATGGGGCCGGTAAATCAACATTGCTCAGGATGATTGGCGGAATTGATCGCCCTGATAGCGGACGTATAATCACAGGTCAAAGTATTTCTTGGCCAGTCGGATTATCGGGTGGATTTCAGGGGAGTCTTACGGGGCGCGAGAATGTCAAATTTGTTTCTAGGCTATATGCAAAAAAAAATGAATTGGCTGAAAAGGTTGCGTTTGTCGAAGACTTTGCTGAGCTGGGTAAATATTTTGATATGCCAATTAAAACATATTCATCGGGTATGCGTTCCAGGCTTGGTTTTGGATTGAGTATGGCTTTCACTTTTGATTATTATTTAGTCGATGAAGTAACTGCCGTTGGAGATGCTCGATTCAAAAGGAAATGTTCTGAACTGTTTAATACAAAGAGACAACAATCGAATATACTTATGGTATCTCATAGCCTTAGTTCACTCTCTGAATATTGTGACTCAGCTTTGTTTTTAGGTCGTAATAATGTTCTGGTGTATTGTGAAGATATCCAGAGTGCTATTGAACAGTATAAAATAGAAGAAGGTTTATGAATGATATTTTTCAGCATGAATTATCAGTAATTATACCTATTGATTTAAGGTATAGAGCTAAGAATATTATTGAAAAAGCAATGCAGTTTTCCTCGCATGCATTTGATAACAATGTGAATGTTATATTTGGTATAGACCCAGGTAATATTAAAGCTAATGCAATTTTCTTAAGAAAGTTGGGTGGGTATAAAAATGTTGAAGTTGTTTTTTCTTATAAAAAAAGCATCGGTGTTAATAGTTCATTGCTGAGGAATGTAGCTTTTGATAAATGCAAAACTAAATACGTTGCTTTTTTTGATGTAGATATTTATCCTGATTTTAATATCATTCTAAAGTATCTTGACATGTTAAAGAATGGTGTTAAGCCATTTTTTATACTGCCATGTCTATATTTGACTAAAAGTGCTAGCAACGCACTTATGAAGTCTAGGATAAGCAGTGAGTTTTTAAAAAATAGATATTTTTCTTTTTCTCGTAAAGAATTCCTGCACTTAGCAAGTCCATCCTCTTTAACAATTATGCATAGTAGCGATTTTGTAGCTTTGCACGGTTTTGATACTTACTATGAAGGGCATGGCTATGAGGATTTTGACTTTCTAATCAGATTATGTGAACTGCACGGATTACTGGTCAATACACAAGATTTACTAATTGATAAAACTTCCCGTTCACCTTTATTTAGTGTTGGTTTTAGAAAGCATCTTGGGTTGTTATGCATTGAAAGTTTGGTTAAAAAAGATATATTTTTTCATTTGTTTCATGAAAAGAATAATGAGTTTGAATATTCGCTTTCAAGAAGAAGAAATAAAACCTATTTTATGTCAAAATTTCATGATTATGGCATAGAAAATCCTGTGGAAATATTTCTTTTGAGTCATTTCATAGAGTATTGTAGTTGTAAGGGGCTTGATTTAAGAGATTATTCGGTTTTGTTTGAAAATAAGCCGGGGCATATTGATAGATATGATACTTTAAAAAGGAAATTGAGGTTTTTATTAAAATGAGTGTTCAAATGGTAAACAAAAAAATTAAAAAATTAATCACTAATCCTAATTTGTTTTTCTATGACATGTTTCGGAAGAGAGTATTCAAAAATATATCTTTAAATATTGAGTTAAAAAAAGATAGATCTAACGAAAGTAAAACAAAAGAAGTTAAAGCAAGCAATGGGTATGTTTCAAATATCGATATATTTGAGATCCAGAGATCAGGGTTGGCTAATTATTTAAAAACAAACTTAAATTGTGGGTTTGCTCCAGAGGATGGTATAGACAAAAATAGTTTTTTGTTATGGAGTGGATATTTAAATGGGCTTGTTAATTTTTTATGTGATATGAAGTTAGCAATGTCTATGAATGTTACCATTTATACTATGGGCGGCGGTTTTAATTATAAATGTAAAAAAGAAGATATTATTGACTTGAGATTGCTACAATCTAAACTTGCTAACCGCCCAGATTTTGTAGTTGAAATGAGTAATGATATTGGTGATTTGTATGTCACTCACTTTTATTTGTATGATATTAATGCTGAGGGATTGGCACAGATTCGCTCCAGCAAAGCTTTGATTAAAAAATGTGCACTCAATGAGTTGTTTGATATTTTCAGCGTAGATAATAAATCGTATCCAAAAATTGATGCTGTTTATACTTGGGTAAATCATGCTGATGTAGAATGGCAAAAAAAATGGCTTCAAACTTTCCCAGAGGATTCATTTGATCCTGATCGTTATACTAGTAATGATGAGCTTAAATATTCTCTACGCTCTTTAAATAAATATGCTCCTTGGTTAAATCATATATATATTGTTTCGAATTGTGAAAAGCCAGCCTGGCTTGAACTAACTGACAAAGTAATTTGGGTAGATCATAGCGAAATATTTCCAGAAACTGAGATGTTGCCATCTTTCAATTCGCATGCAATTGAATGCTGCCTACATAAGATTCCGGGGTTAGCTGAATCATTTATTTACTTAAATGACGATTTCATTTTGGCTCAACCTACGTTACCGAGTGATTTCTTCGACGAAGCAGGCCGCTCAATCTCATATTTTGAAACGTATGGAATGGTCTACGATAAAACGACTAGAGATATTATTCCTGATTACTTACAAGCTGCTATTAACTCCAATAATCTGTTAAAAGAAAAATTTAGCAACTATAGTGCAAGAAATTTACATCGTCATGTACCTTATGCCCTAAAAAAATCAGTTCTTGAAGAGATTGAAAATTCATTCCCAGAAGCTATTAGATTGACACGCAATGCTAAGTGTCGTTCAGGCAGTGATATTAACTTAACGTCTTTCTTCTATCATCATTTTGCATTTGTGACCGGACAGTCTGTTCGCTCCGATTTAAGTGGTATTATTGTTCGACCAGAAAATATTAAGAATTTAATTGCTCGGGACTCATATAAATATAAAGTGCTTTGTTTCAATGATGGAAATGGTAGTTCTGGCGATGAGAATTATAAAAATCTTACAATGAATTTTTTCAACGAAAGGCTGGGTGAAAAGGCTGGGTGGGAAGTGGTATGAGTTAACGCACCTGCATCGTTTGTATATTTTTGGTTGAGTTGGTTAAGCTTTGATTTTTATAAGTTTAATTGATTGCGGTAGAAAGATATTAGATAACAAATGGAATTAATTTCGTGAAAATATTGGTCACTGGTGGGGCAGGTTTTATTGGGTCTGCTGTTATTCGTCACATCATTAATAATACGCAAGATGCGGTAGTTAACGTCGATAAATTGACCTACGCGGGTAATCTTGAATCATTGACTGAGGTTGAAAACAACCCACGCTATGTTTTTGAGCAAGCAGATATCTGTGACGGTGAAGCAATGGCGCGGATTTTTGCTGACCATCAGCCAGATGCTGTTATGCATTTAGCTGCTGAAAGCCACGTTGATCGCTCTATTACGGGGCCGGCGGCATTTATTGAAACTAACATCGTTGGCACCTATGTGCTACTGGAAGCTGCGCGTAAATACTGGTCGCAACTCGATGAACAACGTAAAACAGTGTTCCGTTTCCATCATATATCCACTGATGAGGTCTATGGTGATTTGCCGCATCCTGATGAAGTGCCGGCAGGTGAACCCTTACCACTCTTTACTGAAACTACGCCTTATTCTCCCAGCAGTCCTTATTCCTCTTCTAAAGCCTCCAGCGATCACTTAGTTCGTGCATGGCGTCGTACTTATGGTTTTCCGACCATCGTCACTAACTGTTCTAATAATTACGGTCCTTATCATTTCCCGGAAAAACTTATCCCGCTAATTATACTAAATGCTCTGGCAGGAAAACCATTACCTGTGTATGGCAATGGTGAGCAGATCCGTGACTGGTTATATGTCGAGGATCATGCTCGTGCATTATACAAAGTGATGACCGAAGGTATTGCAGGTGAAACGTACAATATCGGCGGCCACAATGAGCGCAAAAATATCGATGTTGTTACAACTATCTGCGTGATTCTTGATGAGGTCATCGATAATAAACCTGAGGGTATCAGACAGTTCTCACAATTAATTACCTACGTGACCGATCGTCCTGGCCATGACTTACGCTACGCCATTGATGCCAGCAAAATTAAGAATGAGCTGGGTTGGGTGCCTGAAGAAACATTTGAATCCGGGATCAGAAAAACCGTTAACTGGTATTTAACTCACCAGGCCTGGTGGCTGCGTGTGATGGATGGCTCCTATGCGGGCGAACGTCTTGGTCTGGCGGATTAATTAAGGAAATAATGATGAAAGGCATCGTTCTCGCTGGGGGCTCAGGCACCCGTCTTTACCCTATTACACAAGGCGTGTCTAAACAGCTTCTGCCTGTTTACGACAAGCCGATGATTTTTTATCCAATCTCGGTGCTGATGTTAGCGGGTATCCGTGACATTTTGATTATCACCACGCCTGAGGATATGCCTGCGTTCCAACGCCTGTTAGGTGATGGTTCGCAGTTTGGTATTCGCTTGAGCTATGAAGTTCAGCCCTCGCCTGATGGTCTGGCGCAGGCTTTTATCATCGGCGAAGAGTTTATCAATAATGAACCTTGCGCGCTGGTATTGGGTGACAATATCTATTTTGGGCAAAGCTTCGGTAAAAAACTGGAAGCTGCTGCGAGTTTAACGCAGGGGGCGATGGTCTTTGGTTATCAGGTTCAGGATCCGGAACGCTTTGGTGTCGTGGAATTTGATGACAACTATAAAGCTCTGTCCATTGAAGAAAAACCACTGAAACCAAAATCCAACTGGGCGGTAACCGGGCTTTATTTCTACGACAAAAATGTTGTGGAAATGGCGAAGCAAGTTAAACCTTCTGCCCGTGGCGAACTGGAAATTACTACGCTGAATCAGATGTACCTTGAGCGCGGTGAACTACAGGTCGAATTGCTGGGGCGTGGCTTTGCCTGGCTTGATACCGGTACGCATGACAGTCTGATCGAAGCATCACAGTTTATTCACACCATCGAGAAACGTCAGGGCATGAAAGTGGCGTGCCTGGAAGAGATCGCTTTCCGTAAAGGCTGGTTGAGCAAAGAGCAGGTTTCAGAGCAGATTAAGATTCTGTCGAAAACTGACTACGGTCGCTATTTGAAAAGCCTGATTAGCGAATAATTCTGATAATGAGTTAGCGGTGAATAAATGAAAATTTTACTGATTGGCAAAAATGGTCAGGTTGGCTGGGAGCTGCAACGCTCCCTTTCTACTTTAGGTGAGCTGGTTGCGGTCGATTTTTTCGACACCGAACTTTGTGGCGATCTGACTAATCCGCAAGGTGTTGCGCAGACCATTCGCAGCGTCAAGCCCGATGTGGTTGTCAATGCGGCAGCACATACGGCGGTGGATAAAGCAGAAAGTGAAAGAGAGCTTTCACAATTACTTAATGCAGACAGTGTCGAAGTTATTGCCAAAGAGACGGCGAAATTAGGCGCACTGCTTATCCATTATTCAACTGACTATGTCTTTAATGGCGGTGGAGAGCATTACCGTCTGGAAGATGAACAGCCTGCGCCGCTCAATGTCTATGGCGAGACGAAGCTGGCAGGCGAGATTGCCGCCGCAACGTATAATCCACGCCATTTTATTTTTCGTACCAGCTGGGTTTACGCCACCCGTGGCGCGAATTTTGTGAAAACAATGTTACGGCTGTCGAAAGAAAAAGATACGCTTTCTATTATTAATGACCAGCATGGCGCACCGACAGGAGCTGAATTGCTCGCTGATGCTACCGCCATTGCCATTCGCACAGAAGTCACGAATAAAGCGCTTTACGGCACTTACCACTTGGTCGCAAGTGGTGAAACAACCTGGTACGACTATGCGCAATATATCTTTGATATTGCAAAAGAGTTAGGTGAGTCACTGGCGATTAAAGAAGCTAAAGGGGTTGAAACGACGGAATACCCAACGCCTGCAAAACGTCCGCATAATTCTCGTTTGTCGAATCAAAAATTCCAGCAAGCCTTCGCAGTAAAACTACCCGACTGGAAAATTGGCGTAAAACGAGTAGTTATTGAAGCGCTTGGAAAATAAGACAGAGAAGAAATAATGAATATTATTGATACAAAAATTCCCGATGTGAAAATTATCGAACCTGTTGTCTTTGGAGATGAACGTGGTTTTTTTATGGAAACCTGGAGTCAGAAAAAATTCGAAGAGCTTGTAACTCTAGAGAACTGTAACTTTGTACAGGATAACCATTCAAAATCAAAAAAAGGAATTTTACGCGGGTTGCATTATCAAACTGAAAACACGCAAGGCAAGCTTGTTCGGGTAATCAATGGTGAAGTTTATGATGTTGCTGTTGATATCCGCAGAGATTCTGTAACTTTTGGTGCATGGGTCGGGGTATTACTTTCTGCCGAAAATAAACGCCAGCTTTGGGTCCCTAAAGGCTTTGCTCATGGATTCTACGTAACAAGCGAAGAGGCTGAGTTTGTATACAAATGTACAGATTATTATAATCCTCATGCTGAGCACTCAATTTTATGGAACGATATTGAATTAGATATTAATTGGCCGATAAAAGATGATCTTTTAATTTTATCTGAAAAAGATCAGGCAGGTTTAAATTTTAAAGATAGTGTTTTACTTTAATCGGTGTTTGTCAATAATTACGAGTTAGCTGCCTTTTGAGACGAAAATGCATTTATAAAAATAATTTATTAGGTTTTTTAATATGCATGCTATGTTTAGTGTTGTTTTTAATTGATCGTTAATGTAACAAAGTTTGAAGAGGGATAAAATGAAGTTCGATGAGAACAAATTTTCATATTTAGAAGACTTTCAAGAACGTACGGAAATATTTAGTGGTGCCCCATCGGAAAGTGCTCATTTTATAAAGCCAATAGTCTATGGAGATGGTATTATTCCTTTGGCCGACACTGCATATCCGGATTGTATGCAGTTTCCAGATAAAAAGCTGGAGGTTTATTTTGGCTGCTATATTTATCCTAGACATGTAATAATGAATAAAGATGGGAAAGTATTAAGTGCTTCGTTCATGCGTAATAGAAAGCACCACCATGGTGGAATAAAACACATAGGTGATGATGTATATACTTTACCAAATTCTTCATTTTCAGCTCCAGTTCGTGAAATAAACGAACCCATTTATCATGCTGATACTGACCATCCGGAAGTGTTTGGACATGTGTTACTTGAAGCAATTCCTGCACTCTGGGCAAGAGATCTTATTGGTGAGAAAAATATTAAAATCGCCACCTCTGTAAAAATGAATAAATCCTACGCTTCAATGTTTCAAGCTTTGGATATCAAAGATAAAGATATTTGTTATCTTGATACTCCAGTTAAATCTGATAAAACCTTTGTGCCATCAAAAATAATTCAACGAAGAAAATACATTGACCCTATATCAAAAAATCTCTTTGAAAGGGTAAAAAATAGACTAGTTATTGAATCGAGAATATTCTCTCCTGAAAGGGTTTATATTTCTCGCTCTAGGGTGCCAGGACGAGAGCTTGTAAATGAACTTGAAGTTGAAGAGCTTTTTCGTTCTAAAGGATTTGCGATAATTCACCCCCAGGAATTAAGCATTTATGATCAGATAAATATTTTTTCATCTGCTAAGTTAATCGCTGGGGTTGGTGGTTCAGCGATGCATAATACTCTTTTTTCAGCTTCCGATACAAAAATTCTTATTGTTTGTTCACGTGGTTGGTTAGTTGTGGCTGATTCACTCATTTGCCAAAATGAAGGGCAATTAGGGTATATATTTGGCTCACCACTCGTTGACCTTGAGAATACTCATAGAACTCAAGGGAGGTGGTCGGTAAATATAGATGAAGTTAGAGGTGCTATTAAGCAACATTTTGATTTGTAGATCATGAATGGTATCGATGTTTTTTTGATTTTATAGGTTTTTATTATTTACATGTTGTCAATTTTTATTATGACTTTTCATTCCATGTATGCTAACTTTTTCGTTCTTGGTGTTTTTTTTATATTTTATAGAAATTTGGCACCTATTTAATTAATATCACATTAATGCTTTATAATCTTATAAATATCATTATTTATATGATTAGATGTTACCTCTTTAAATTTTAAAGTTGTTTGACCATTATCCCCATAATACACCGCATTAATCTGGGTATTTGCCAGCAAGTACCCACGAAACTTCTTAAACAGCTTCATATCCGGCTTGAAATCTGCCGTCCAGAACTGGTGCAAATGTCCCTGGTATGTCATCCCTTTGATGTCGTACAGGGCATTGCCCATCACCTTCAGCGGTTTGTTATGAACCAGCGCTGAAATCCCCGCCGTACTGTTAATCGTCACCACCGCTTTTGCATGGGTCAGCAGCTCAGGCATGGGCAGGTCATGCACGTAAATCACCCGGCGGGTGATGCCATACTTCTTACTCAGTTGCTTAATCAACGGTCCGTACAGGCGATGGCCGCGATCCATCGGATGATGTTTAATCACCAGCACATGGCCTAACGGCGCTTTGCGGGAAAACGAGAACATCACGTCATTAATATAATCACGCACGTCTTCGTAAGGGCTGTGGTTGCGGATCTGGCTGTCGTTATAGACCTGCAAAATGGCGAGGTAATAACGATTATCCAGCGTCGTTTGTAATGTCTGCATCACATCACGTTGCTTAAAGCCATACCACTGTTTACGCCACCAGGCGCGGGTCCAGCATTTTGCCTCATACCACGGAGAGAAGGACTTATGGTGCCGATACTTCGCAAACTCATGGCGGTAGCGCCAGCCTACGGCGTAATACCACATCGCATGCAGATAGCGACGGCCTGAAGAGGGTTTGAGTTTCTGGATTTCAGCAGGCGGCATCTCCGGCAGACTACGGTAAAACTCCGGGTCGCGGGGCAGTGGAGAGTAGGCGTTAACGCCACCTTCTTCCAGGGTAATAAAGTGCGGGCGCAGATAACCCTCTTCAAAGGCGAGGAAACGAATGCCTTTGGCTTTCGCCCACACTCGTGCGGCCTGGTGCAACGGGCGGCAGTCACCAAAGCATAAGATGGTGTCGAACGGATAGTCTTTCCAGGTCTCTTTCAGCCAGCCGGGAAACTCTTTTGGCGTCCGGGTATACGTCAGATAGCTGCGTTTACGGCAATAGAAACGATCGCCCCCGTTAAAGACAACATTCACCGCCTCGCGCTCCAGCGTCTCCAGCCAGCTCGCCACGTCACTAAAGAAAGGCCCCATTGGTCCTTGCAGCAGCAGGTATTTTTTCCCGGCGAGCAGTGTTTTGACGGTGTTGTTTTGCATCATCTTCCGTTGCGTCCTATCCAAATCTGACTTTGTAGAACATTTTTAATTTGCGGTACTGCCTGGCCAGGCGACCAATATTTTTCTGTGTAATTTTCATTTCACCGCGAGGCGCAGTACTCAACCATTGTGCAGCTTCTTCTGCTGACATGGGCGCTAAACGCTGTGGATGAATATAAGTTGGGTAGGCAATTAACGTCTGCCAGACCAGGTCATCCAGGCTGAGTTGACGGGTGCGACGGGAAAGCCGGTGCTCGTCGTGCGTTAACCCCCAACCGGCATAAAAAGGCATGCCGTAGCAATAAACTTTCTTACCGTGCATCAGCGCTTCAAAACCAGACAGCGACGTCATGGTATGCAGTTCATCGGCTTGCTGAATGCACTGGATAATATCGGCATCCAGAGCCTGGCAGTCTGCCCATTGGGCTACATCTTCCGCCGCTACCATTCCTTTGCGGTTACCCACCAGCACGTCCGGGTGTGGTTTAAAGACAATAAAGGCGTCCGGGTTACGCTCGCGCACTGTACGCAGAAGCTCGGAATTGGTATTGATCGATAACGTGCCGGTGGCGATTGACGCATCATCTTCCACCTGGCCGGGAACGAGGAGAACGCGCTTGCCTGCCGCTTCAGCAGGTCGTTGCCAGTCCTGGCCGAGATTGTACTTACTCACTTTGTGTTTGACGAGTTGCAAATGCAACGCGTTCGCACGTTCGCGCTGCCGATCGCTTAACTCGCTGGCGTTAAGTAAATTCTCAAGATCGCTCGGGCGGGACGCATCATAATAGATCCCACTTTTGTCGAGTACCAGCGATAAAGGCGCCAGCAGATCGGATCCCAGACCGGAAGAGCGGATAAACCCGTCTTCCATGCGCCACAGTGGAATCCCCTGCGCATCAGCCTGCGCCTGCCACTTTTCTTCACCTCGCGTTCCCCAGGCAACCAGAGTGGTGGCGTGCGGGCAGGCTCTTGCAAAGCGCACTTCGTTCTCCGCCGTTTTCAGGTAGGGTTTGAGAACGGCGGTTTTCCACAGGCTCAAACCCGGTGCCCACAGGGTGCCAGGCCGGGCAAGGGTATGACGGCGCTGTAAAGCCAGCCAGTCGACAACGCAACCGAGAGTTGTCGGCTCTCCGCTTACCGGGTGGCGATAACGGGTATAACGCAGATAAGCCGCGGCAAATAAATCGCTGAGTGCTGCATTCTGGCGGCGTGCGGCGAGTTCCCGGGCCTGCGGGTGGCGATCGTCGGTTAATCCCCAACCGGCGTACCAGGGTTGCCCAAAACAGACCACCGGCTTGCCTGCCATCATGGCTTCGAAACCGTACTGTGAGGTGACCACGTACACCTTTTGCATATGGCGCAGCAAAGAGTGCGGGCTGACATCTTCGGCAAACAGGTGCACGCGTGTATCCTGTTGCAATGCTTTGAAATAGCCGCTTTTTTTACCGCACAGCACGTCCGGGTGCACTTTCACCCAGATTTCAGCATCCGGGTTTTCCTGTTTCGCCGCCTCGAGCATCAGCCGGAAGCTGTCGGCGCTGGCATTGCCTTTGCTCACCGACACATCACCGTAAGTCTGGTCAATTACCAGCACGGCGTTGGGCATCGGGGAAGGGGCAACAAAGGGTGGAGCCTGGTTATACTTCGACAGGTCTTCGTCGACGATAGCGCGCATCATCGCGTGGGCTTCATCGGCCAGTATCTGGTTGCCGTCGTGGTCCTGGATCAGCTGTTCAAGGGTGCTGGGTGTGGAGGCGTCGTAATAGATGCCCAGAGCGTCAACCACCATCGAGAGCGGCGGGCAGCCCTGTACGCCCAGGCCCTGCGAGCGAATAAAACCATCTTCCAGGCGAATAACCGGCAGCCCGGCTTTTATCGCCAGTGCCACGGGCTTTTCAGCGCTGGGGCGATAACCCCAGACGGCAACAGCACTGATATTTTCAGGCATGGCTTTCAACGTCGATAAACGCACGTGTTCACCAGGCAGGAAACTGCTTAAATGGGGAATGCGCCAGATGCCCCCAGAAAAAATGCCCAGCACGCTGTTCATCTGCTCCATTAATACACGAATAGATATAAGAAAAGTTATCCCGTAAGGGGCTTCAGGCCTTCTCCCGGTTTCGCCAGGAGAAGGCCTGATGGTGAGTCACTAGATAGTCAGCACCACTTTGGCAGCAACTGCCAGCTGGTACAGAATAGTTGAGATACCACGTGTGACTTCGATATTTTTCGATTCGTACTTCGGCAGAACCATAATTTCATCGCCGGCACGCAGGTCGCCAGCATCGCTTGCATCAACCGACTCGCCATTCTGATGGATCACGATGATTTTTGAATTGCCGGATTTTTGTGTCAGGCCACCGCATTTCTTGATGTAGTCCTCGGCGTCCATCCCTTTCTGCCAGCTGACGGCATTGGGGAACAGAACTTCGCCATGTACCATAACCAGCGAGGTTTTTTCCGGGATCATGATAACGTCGCCGTCTTCCAGCAGTACGGAGTCGATATTGCTCTCGTTAAGCACCACTTCCCCTTTCGGCACCACATTGCGCGCTTTGTTAACAAAGCGGCTGACCAGCTGTGCCTCCTGCATACGCAGACGGGCTTCTTCCTGAGTGGAAGATTGCGCCGAGAGTGAGGCTTCTTCCAGTTTTTGCAGCGCCAGATCCAGCATCTCTTTCTGCCGCTGAGCGACCGAGGTTCTGTACAACTGAATAGCATCCATCTGCGACATGCTGTTCGGGCGAATCTTTGTCAGTACCTGACGCATGGTCGAGCCGTACGGCAGCACAATGGCATGTTCGCCGGAGTGTGCGCCATCGATACGCACCTGGATGGTGCCGGCGTAGCGGTCAGAGCTCACGATCAAGCGGTCGCCATCCTGCAGGGAGCGGCCAGGCGCAGAACTCAGCGGATAATATTCACTGCGTTTAATGGAGCCCTGCTGACGAATAATCGTCATATGGGTAGCGCCCGGTTTCGGACGCGCCCAGCTCAGGGCTTCCGGAATGGGAAGGGAGCCATTGGCAAATTCAAAGTCGTAGCTGTTGAAGACGTCGCCTTCAACGCTGAAGGTATGCTGACGCGGACCAACGACGATGGTATCGCCATCGACAAACTGGGTCAGACTCAGCTGGCCGTTCAGCAGGAAGTCATACAGGTTTACCCGTGAGCGGACGGTTTTGCCGCGCTTCACGGTAATGTCGACATAGCTGCCACGTTCGCTGTCGACGCCACCGGCTTTGCTCAGGTAAGAGAGCAGGGAGTCTGAAGCAACGCCGCCGTACAGGCCAGGGCTACGCACATAGCCGGTCACAAAGACTTTTACCGGCTGGGCTTGCAGCAGTGAGGCATAGACGTTCACGTTGGAGGTATAGACCTGTTTGATTCGTGCGGTGACCGTGTTGTTGAGCTCCGCATTGGTCATTCCGGATACTTTCAACGGCCCGATGTTCGGCAGGAAGATATTACCCTTAGGATCGACCGTTAACGCGCCATCGTACTGGAATGCGCCCCACAGGCGAAGCTGGATGGTGTCACCCAGGCCAATTACATAGCTGGGGTTGAAACCCAGGCCTGCACCGGCAGCCGCGCTGATCGAAGTGAACAGCTGGGCGCCAAACATACGGCTTGGCAGGCCAGCCGCTACCGGTGGCGGCGTATCATCAAAGCCGGAGGCCACCTGGGTCTCTTCCGTTTTACCGGAGATGATCGACGGCAGAGGCGCGGCCCCTGTCAGATTTGGGTCGGCGGTAATGCCCGTTGGGCCCGCAGCGTATGCCGCCTGGCAGGCTAAAAGAAGCAGTACCGATTTCAGTAATTTCATTTTCAACTCTGTAAACTCAACCATGCGTCAAAATTAATCTTTATGATCTTCAATTACGGCCAGCAGCAATTTAATGGTGCCGAACAGCAGGCAGCAGACTAACAGCCAGCTTGCTAACAGGTAGCCGCTGTTCGGGAAGGTTGACTCTTCCGGACGCTGCGGCGAACTGATGACCGACAGTACCTTCAGCTTGCGGGCACTTTCGAGACGGGTTTTTTCAATGGCTTTGATGGCCATTGTGTAGATCTCGGTATCAAAGGTCACACGGGCTTTAATTTCTTCAAAATCTGCCGCCATGCTATTGAGCTTGTTACTGCCCGGTGCGGTGATTTTGCTCTGTTCCGCATCTATCTGCGCCTGTAAGGCTTTGATGGCATTCTGTGTGGTGATGACCTGCGGGGCATCGTCACGTAAATAACTCAGCAAATTGCGCAGCTCGGCTTCCAGTTCGATTTTTTTGCTCTGTAACGTCATAACCAGTGAGCTTGCCGCCGTCGCCGAGGCTTCCGGATCGAGAATATTGTTCTGGTTCTGGTAAGTCAGTAACTCCTTTTTACTTTTATCCAGGCGAATGCGTGCCTGTTGCAGCTCTTCCTGAGCAAAATTCAGCTGATCGCGGGCAATGCTGTGCGACAGTTCGTTAATAAAGCGTTCGGACTCTTTCAGTACAGCCTGGTTAAAGCGCTGGGCGAACTCCGGGTCAAAGCCCTGGGTCTGAATGTCCAGCAAACCGGTTTTATCATCAAAGGTGACTGAAATGCGGTCGCGGTAGTAATTCAGGAACTGTTCTGCGGTGGTATCTTTTGATAAATGGTAGATAAAATCCAGTCCGCTTTTGCTCCAGGCATCATGGAAGTTAAGCTGTTTATCAAGCACTTTCAGCATGTCAGCTGAGTTGACGTACTCTTTTAAATAGAGTGAGTCTTCGGCAGAACTGGGGTTTGAGGCGCCAAGCAGTAAGCCGACGTTCAGGCTGGAGCCTTCTATGTCACTGGGGCGTTTTACCGCAACTTTGGATTCACTCATGTAACGGGGTTGGCTGAAAATCACCAGATAGATGATCAGCAACGCCATCGGAGCACCAATAACAATCCATGCAAGGTGTTGCTGGATCCAGGCGAGATTAATTTTGGCCGTACGCGCACGTAATGAGGAAGCCAGCAATTTTACTTTTTGTGTAGACATATCACTTTCAACGTTATTCCCCTCAGATTATCCGCTGAGGGGGTACTGATAATTTCTGTACGGCCAGGGTGAGTTAGTCGAAAATACGCACTAAACCAATCACATCCTGGTTGCTATCGGTGATCAGCAGCGTTGAGATACGGTGTTTGGTCATCTTCTCTTCTGCTTCAGTGATCATTGCGGTCTGTTGCATGGTAATCGGATTGCGCGTCATCATCGATTCTGCGGTGGCAGCAACGAAGTCTTCGCATTTTTCCATATAGCGACGTAAATCACCGTCGGTAATGATCCCCGCCAGTTTACCGTTATCTTTTACCGCCACCATACCCTGACAGCCGCTGGTCAATTCCTGGATGATTTGGCGGAATGAGGCGTTAATCTCCACATTGGGCACATGGGCCTGCATCACGTCAGCCACCCGGGTCAGCAAACGACGTCCAAGAGAGCCTCCTGGATGATAGCGGGCGAAATCGTCAGGTTTAAAATGACGCTCACGGATCAGGGCAATAGCCAGCGCATCACCAATTGCCATCGTCAGGGTGGTCGAGGTGGTGGGGGCCAGATTATTCGGGCAACTTTCGCTCGCCATATTTAACTCAAGCGTCGCATCGGCATGTTTTGCCAGCGTTGAATGCGCATTATTGGTGATGGCAATGATCTTATTGCCAAAATTCTGTAATGAAGGCACCAGTTTGAGGACTTCATCTGTTTCACCGCTGGCGGAGATCAGAATAAGCACATCATACGGGGTTATCATGCCCAGATCGCCGTGGAACGCTTCCGCGGGATGAATAAAGAAGCTTGGCGTACCGGTAGAAGCCAGAGTGGCTGATATTTTGCGCCCTACGTGGCCTGATTTACCCATGCCTGAGACGATGACATGGCCTTTGCAACCGACCATCAGGCGTAATGCGGTGCTGTACTCTTCTGCATCGATCACGTCAGACAAGTGACGTAAGGCGTCACCTTGTTCAGCGAGCGTGTTGCGAACGCTGGCAATCAGCGCCTGCTCTCCTGTTTCTGTTTTCAAATTGAAATCCATCGTTCTTCCTGTTGATTTTTTCAACGTGACGGTAACCCAATCACTGCTAACAGATACGCCGTCACCGCAACTGATTCAGCATCCACTCATCAGTTGCCAGCCGTATTATAAAAACGCAAAAAAAAACCTGCCACCGCGGGTGGCCGTTGTCTGGATTCGTTGAGCTATGGATATTGGGGACTGATTTTATTTTCCCTGCTTTTTAGCACAGGCGGCATTTATACACAACCACAGCGAGGAAGGGGTCACCAGAATTCAGAGCTTGTACATAATTGACTGAAATGGTAAGCAACCCTGATAAGAGACGTGGCGATATTGTGAATAATGAGAAGCATAATTCTCAATATATATTGAGCCGTTACAGGCGGTTAATTATGGCGGTGTGTGGACGGGCCTTTATTTGCTCAGTTTCTAAATCAGCATGAATATAGAAATTATTAATATATAACGATATAAAAAATCGTTTTTATTGCTAACTATTTAATTTTTATGATTTTGGTCCCGGTGTTAACGCAAAAAAAAACGCCACCGCAGAGGGTGGCGTTTCACATCATGCAGCAGAATTAATCGTCCAGGAAGCTACGCAGTACTTCAGAGCGGCTCGGGTGGCGCAGTTTACGCAGCGCCTTGGCTTCGATCTGACGGATACGTTCGCGGGTAACGTCGAACTGTTTGCCCACTTCTTCCAGGGTATGGTCGGTGTTCATATCGATACCGAAACGCATACGCAGGACTTTGGCTTCACGGGCGGTGAGCCCTGCCAGAACATCGTGGGTGGCGGCGCGCAGGCTCTCGGTGGTGGCAGAGTCCAGCGGCAGCTCGAGGGTGGTATCCTCGATGAAATCCCCCAGATGCGAATCTTCATCGTCGCCGATTGGCGTTTCCATGGAGATTGGCTCTTTGGCGATTTTCAGCACCTTACGGATTTTGTCTTCCGGCATCAGCATACGCTCAGCCAGCTCTTCCGGCGTCGGTTCGCGACCCATTTCTTGCAGCATCTGGCGAGAAATACGGTTGAGCTTGTTGATGGTCTCAATCATATGCACCGGAATACGGATGGTGCGCGCCTGATCCGCGATGGAGCGCGTGATCGCCTGACGGATCCACCAGGTTGCGTAGGTGGAGAACTTATAGCCACGACGGTATTCAAACTTATCTACCGCTTTCATCAGACCGATGTTGCCTTCCTGAATCAGATCGAGGAATTGCAGACCACGGTTGGTGTACTTCTTGGCAATGGAGATAACCAGACGCAAGTTCGCTTCAACCATCTCTTTTTTCGCACGGCGGGCTTTCGCTTCACCGATGGACATACGACGGTTGATATCTTTAACCTGCTCAATAGTCAGGCCGGTCTCTTCTTCAATTTGCTGTAACTTCTGCAAACCACGCTGAACGTCTTCCGCGACATCGTGCAGTTTTTCTGACCACGGCTTGTTCATCGCCAGTGCGGCATTGAACCAGGTTTCGCTGGTTTCATTACCGGTGAACAGCGTAATGAAGTTTTTCTTCGGCATTTTGCACTGTTCAACACACATCTTCATGATGATACGTTCCTGGGTACGAACGCGATCCATCATGACACGCATGCTGTTTACCAGGTAGTCGAACTGCTTCGGCACCAGGCGGAACTGTTTGAAGACTTCAGACAGTTGCAGGATTTCGGCAGCGGCATCAGCATGGCTGCGACCTTTGGCTTTGATAGTGTCACGCGTTTTTTCGTACTGCGCGCGCAATTCAGAAAACTTCTCGCGGGCCAGCTCAGGGTCGATACTGTTGTCATCTTCCTCTTCTTCCTCGTCCTCATCTTCGTCTTCGTCGTCATCTCTTTCTTCTTCAGACAGTTCAGAGCCAACGTGGGTCGCGGTCGGGGCGAGATCTTCTTCGGCGTTAGGATCGACGAAACCAGTAATAAGATCGGACAGGCGAGCTTCTTCAGCTTCAACGCGATCGTACTGTTCGAGCAGATAAGTAATGGCTTCCGGATATTCGGCAACGGAACACTGAACCTGGTTGATCCCGTCTTCGATGCGTTTAGCGATGTCGATTTCGCCTTCGCGGGTCAAGAGTTCAACGGTGCCCATTTCACGCATGTACATGCGAACCGGGTCAGTCGTACGACCGATTTCAGATTCAACACTGGAAAGAACCTGGGCAGCAGCTTCTTCTGCATCTTCATCAGTGTTGTTGGAGGTTTCGGCAAGCAGCAGATCATCGGCATCCGGTGCTTCTTCCATCACCTGAATGCCCATGTCGTTGATCATTTGGATGATGTCTTCGATCTGATCGGAGTCGACGATATCTTCCGGCAGATGGTCATTGACCTCGGCATAGGTCAGATAGCCTTGCTCCTTACCACGTTGGACAAGAAGTTTCAGCTGTGACTGCGGGTTTTGCTCCATAAGACGGTATCCACACTTAATTCAAGAGGGTTGGTGTCGGTCAGCGAAATGAAACCGCCAACTTGGTGTAACGAGGGCTTACTTATATTTTTGCCGCTGCCCATCAGTGCGGCTGTCGGGCGCTTCCCGAACGATTATCGGCACTTAAGCCGTTGAATTTACTTTTTTGCCAGCTCCTGGTTTAACTGCCAGAGCTCCCGGCGTTCTTCGCTGCTTAAACCGTGTGTGCGGTCGCGGGCTATCAACTCTTCCTGCCGCCGTTCAAGCATCGAATCAAACATATGGTTGAGCGCATCGGTGAACGTTTTTTCTGCAATGTCCTTATCTGCTATATCGTCCCACGTCGCCAGTTTTTCAAGGGTCGCCGCTTCTTTTGTGCCACGATACTGCTCCAGCAGTTGCCCGGTCGTCAGACCCGGCTGTGACAAACAAGTGTTGACCAGTTCTGCAAATAAGCCAAGTCCAGGCATTCTGGAGTCATCCAGCGCCCCTAATGGCGGCACCAGCGGGGCCAGCTCCGGACTCTGCACCAGCAGTCCTATCAGTATACGCATGGTTGTGCGTTTTAGCTGAGGACCGGGGCGCGGCGTGGCATTTTCAGCCTGTTTCGGCATTAAACGATCAAGCTGCGCATCATCGAAAATACCAATTTTGTTACCCAGCAACTGACGTAGCTGAATACGCAGTGTTTCACCCGGCACCTGGCTGATTAAGGGTAATGCCAGCGCTGCAAGCTGCGTTGTGCCATCGGGCGTTGTCAGATCCGCTTGCGGCATCAGACTGTTAAACAAAAACGTGGAGAGCGGCAGAGCCTGCTCCATTCGTGCTTCAAACGCGGCTTTGCCTTCTTTACGCACCAGCGTGTCCGGATCTTCGCCATCGGGCAGAAACATAAAACGCAACTGGCGACCGTCACTCATGTACGGCAGCGCCGTTTCCAGTGCTCGCCAGGCCGCGTCACGCCCTGCGCGATCGCCGTCATAACAGCAGATGACGTTTTTGGTCACCCGGAACAACAGCTGGATATGATCCGCTGTGGTTGAGGTGCCAAGCGAGGCAACCGCATAGTTAATGTCGTATTGCGCCAGCGCCACCACGTCCATGTAGCCTTCGACGACCAAAAGACGCAGAGGTTCATCGTTATCCTGCTGCGCTTCATAAAGACCATACAACTGGCGGCCTTTATGGAAAATGTCCGTTTCCGGTGAGTTCAGGTATTTCGGCGTATCATTGCCCAGCACGCGTCCACCAAAACCCATCACCCGACCACGTTTATCGCGGATGGGGAACATCACACGTTCACGAAAGCGGTCGTAACTGCGTCCCTGATCGTTAGTGACCAGCATGCCCGCATCAATCAGAGATTGACGGTTTTCCTGGTTTGCACCAAAACGCTTTAAAACGTTGTCCCAGCCGGGAGGGGCGTAACCAATCGCAAAACGCGCGATGACATCGCTGCTTAAACCGCGTCTTTCCAGATACTGGCGCGCAGGTTCTGCCGCAGGATGCGTCAGGGATTGCTGATAAAACGCATTCAGGCCATCCATCAGTTGATAGAGACTTTGCCGCTGGTGGCGCTCTATCTGACTTGGCCCGCTGCCTGCTTCAAAAGGCACTTCCAGGTTATGCATGGCCGCCAGTTCTTCGACGGTTTCCACGAACTCGAGCTTGTCGTAGTTCATCAGAAAATCGATCGCGTTGCCGTGCGCCCCACAGCCGAAGCAGTGATAAAACTGTTTTTCACCGTTTACGGTGAAGGAAGGACTCTTTTCGTTATGGAATGGACAGCAAGCGTGCCAATTCTTGCCCTGCTTTTTCAGCTTCACCCGCGCATCAATCAGGTCGATGATGTCGGTGCGAGCCAGCAGGTCATTGATAAAAACACGTGGGATTCGTCCAGCCATATGCCCCATTCATTTTTAGCAATTCATAAACGAAAATAAGCCGCGCTTTCCTTTCGGAAGCACGGCCTTTCTACTACTACTCTGTCTGTTCTGAGGGATTAAGCCCTCAGGATATTAGTACAGACGAGTACGGCGTGCGTTTTCGCGAGCCAGTTTCTTCGCGTGACGTTTCACTGCGGATGCTTTGGCGCGTTTACGTTCAGTAGTCGGTTTTTCATAGAACTCACGACGACGAACTTCCGCCAGAACACCTGCTTTCTCGCAGGAACGTTTGAAGCGACGCAGTGCTACGTCGAACGGCTCGTTTTCACGTACTTTAATTACCGGCATGTAACTCTCACCTTTAATAAATTCGGTTTGCCGCTGGCATCAACGCCAGCTTATTTCAAAATGGTGCGGAATTTTACTTCAACAGTTGCTGCTTTGTAAAGCACCAGTACCGTTTTTGAAAGGGACTTTTGTAAGGGAGAGGAGTATACACGAACTCCTTACGCAGGGAGAGTAAAGTTTTACAACAGGGCTCATTGGACCTACACTGCGCGGCATTGAAGCGAGGTAAAAATAGCCATGCGTGTACTGGGCATTGAAACATCCTGCGATGAAACTGGCATCGCGATTTATGACGACGAAAAAGGCCTTATCGCCAACCAACTGTATAGTCAGGTAAAACTGCATGCCGATTACGGCGGAGTGGTGCCCGAACTGGCCTCACGCGATCACGTGCGTAAAACCGTACCGCTGATTCAGGCCGCAATAAAAGAAGCGGGTCTGACGGCCAAAGAAATTGATGCGGTGGCTTACACTGCGGGTCCTGGCCTGGTTGGCGCATTGCTGGTTGGGGCGACAGTCGGACGTGCGCTGGCATTCGCCTGGAATGTGCCGGCGATCCCGGTTCATCATATGGAAGGCCATCTGCTTGCCCCTATGCTGGAAGATAACCCGCCTGAGTTTCCCTTTGTGGCGCTGCTGGTTTCGGGTGGGCATACTCAGCTTATCAGCGTGACCGGGATCGGCCAGTATGAGCTGCTGGGTGAGTCTATTGATGACGCAGCCGGTGAAGCTTTTGATAAAACAGCGAAACTTTTAGGACTGGATTATCCTGGCGGCCCGATGTTGTCAAAACTCGCCTCGCAGGGTGAAGAAGGTCACTATGTTTTTCCGCGTCCGATGACCGACCGGCCAGGGCTGGATTTCAGCTTCTCGGGCCTGAAAACCTTTGCGGCAAATACCATTCGTAATAACGGTAATGACGACCAGACCCGCGCTAATATCGCCCGCGCTTTTGAAGACGCGGTGGTGGATACGCTGATGATCAAATGCAAACGCGCCCTCGATCAAACCGGGTTTAGCCGCCTGGTGATGGCCGGTGGCGTCAGCGCTAACCGCACTCTGCGGGCGAAACTTGCGGAAATGATTAAAAAGCGTCGCGGCGAGGTGTTTTACGCCCGTCCTGAGTTTTGTACCGATAACGGGGCGATGATCGCCTATGCCGGAATGGTTCGTCTGAAAGTAGGGGAGCCTGCGGGATTAGGGGTGACAGTGCGTCCGCGCTGGCCGCTGTCCGAATTGCCTGCGACATAAAGCATCATGCCTTTTCCCCGGAGGCGCTGCGCTTCCGGGGTTATCCAGCTGCTACTCGCCGCCCTCTTTTTTCTTCTTCAGCTTATGCCAGATTTTGCTTTCCTGACGCCGCCAAAGGCGCTGAATATTGTCGTGATGACGAAGTAAAATCAGGCAGGAGAGCATGGCGACCGGGAAGGTAAATTGCGGCTTAAACCACCAGACGTAAAAGGGCGCAATCAATGCGCTGACAATCGCGCCAAGCGACGAGTATCCACTCAGCAATACCGAAAGCAGCCAGGTTCCCGCCATCACGCCCGTCAAATCCCAGCCGATAGGCGCAATTGCCCCAAATGCGGTGGCGACGCCTTTACCGCCCTGAAAATGGAAGAAAACAGGCCAGATGTGGCCAAGACAGGCTGCAATGGCAATAAGCCCCAGCCAGAAGGGGCTAACGCCCAGAGCGTAAGCGCCCCAGACCGGCAACATACCTTTTAGTACGTCGAAAATCAGTACCGTTACGGCTGCTCCTTTGCCGCCAATTCTTAACACGTTGGTCGCGCCAGGGTTACCGGAACCACTCTCGCGAGGGTCAGGCAGACCGGCAATACGGCAGACCAGAATGGCGCTGGATATTGAGCCACAAAGGTACGCGAGGAGGATCATTCCAGGCGCGATGGCACTCATAACGCTGTTCCATTGTGAAAATGTCGTTTTATTCTCTGCATCAGTGGATAATACGCACAATTTATGGAAAGTGGTATCCAGGTAAGTCAAAAAGCAGGCGGGGCGTGATGGACATTGTATTTATAGAGCAACTTTCGGTAATCACCACCATTGGTGTTTATGACTGGGAACAAACCATCAAACAGAAGCTGCTGTTCGATATCGAAATGGCATGGGATAACCGCCGTTCAGCTAAAAGTGATGACGTTAACGACTGTCTGAGTTATGCCGATATCGCGCAAACGGTTATCGACCATGTTGAAGGCGGGCGCTTTGCGCTGGTTGAGCGCGTGGCGGAAGAGGTAGCTGAGCTACTGTTAAGCCGTTTTAACTCCCCGTGGGTGCGTATCAAATTGAGTAAGCCTGGTGCGGTTGCGCGTGCCGCCAGTGTCGGCGTAGTTATAGAGCGTGGCAATAATCCGAAAAAAATTATTTAAATTCATAATCGTTAAACCAAAGGCTAGTCTTCTGGTCATATCTGGTGGCCAGTTCACGGCTCCCCGCTGGGGCAGCCGTTTTTTTATGTTTAGGGGTAATTTTAATGAGCGATATGCACTCGCTGCTGATAGCGGCAATTTTGGGTGTTGTCGAGGGATTGACGGAGTTTTTACCGGTCTCCAGTACGGGCCACATGATAATCGTGGGGCACCTGCTGGGATTTGAGGGAGAAACCGCAAAAACCTTTGAAGTGGTGATTCAGTTAGGGTCAATTCTGGCCGTCGTGGTGATGTTCTGGCGACGCCTGTTTGGTTTGATCGGCATTCATTTCGGCCATCCGCCTCATGAAGGGATGGGAAAAGGGCGACTCACGCTTATCCATATTCTGTTAGGCATGCTTCCTGCGGTGGTGCTGGGCCTGCTGCTCCATGACGCGATTAAATCGCTGTTTAATCCGATTAACGTCATGTATGCCCTGGTCGTCGGCGGCGTTCTGCTGATTGCCGCTGAATTGCTGAAGCCAAAAGAGCCGCGTGCGCCGGGCCTGGATGATATGACTTACGGCCAGGCGTTTATGATTGGCTGTTTCCAGTGCCTGGCATTATGGCCGGGTTTTTCTCGTTCGGGCGCCACCATTTCCGGCGGTATGCTGGTGGGCGTAAGCCGTTATGCCGCTTCGGAATTCTCATTCCTGCTGGCGGTACCCATGATGATGGGAGCAACGGCGCTGGATCTGTACAAAAGCATGAAGTTCCTGACGACGGGCGATATTCCGATGTTTGCCGTCGGTTTTGTGACCGCCTTCGTTGTGGCGCTGGTGGCGATCAAAACCTTCCTGCAACTGATTAAACGTATCTCGTTTATCCCGTTTGCTATCTACCGGTTTATCGTCGCAGCCGCCGTGTATATGGTCTTTATGTAATGTCCGGGCCCTCAGTCTTTGGGCTGAGGGCAGCGATGTTCCTTCCAGTTCGCTACCGCCTCAATACGGCGACGCGTCAGCTCTTCACGTACTTCAGCCCCTTTAAAACCTGCCTCGATAACTGCTTTAGTCGGCACCGCTCTGGCGATATTCCAGGCTTCGCGCAGCAGGCGACCCTGCGGGTAGTCACAGGCTTCAAAACCTGCCCGACCGCGGACATCGGCTTCACTGGTCAGGGCAATTTGCTCCACCCGTTCAGGTTTGCGCCAGGCATCAATGGAATCGAACAGCCTGACGATGGTTTTCGGCTGCAAAATGGGGAAGGTGTGGATCAGATCATGAAACTCGGCCACCAGCTTCGCAAGGTCGCGAATATCATTGGGCACGCGAAGACGCTGGCAGACCTGTTCCACCAGCTTCACGCCGGCGGGGCCATGACCATGGTGACGAGGCCAGAGCTCGGGCGGCGTTAACCCTTTGCCCAGATCGTGGCAGAGGGTGGCAAAGCGAATGCTGACCTCCGGGCTGAGCATGGCCGCCAGGGTGACCGTCATCAGCGTGTGCACGCCGGTGTCGATCTCCGGGTGCCATTTTGCCGGTGCAGGGATGCCGAACAACACGTCCACTTCCGGGAAAAGCACTTTCAGCGCGCCACAGTCGCGTAATACCTGGAAAAAGACCTGAGGATTGCGGCTGCTGAGGGCGTTTTCGGTCTCTTTCCACACCCGCTCGGGCGTCAGATGCGCCAGCTCCCCCGCGGCGGTCATCTCGCTCATCAGCGCCATGGTTTCATCGGCAATCCGAAAACTGAGGTGTGCGTAGCGGGCTGCAAAACGGGCCACACGCAGTACCCGCAGAGGATCTTCGGCAAACGCCGGAGAGACATGGCGCAGCAGACGGTGATGCAGATCGTTCTGTCCGCCATAGGGATCGATAATCGTACCGCTTTCATCCTGGGCCAGGGCATTGACCGTCAGGTCACGGCGCAACAGATCCTGTTCAAGCGTGACGTCAGGAGCGGCATAGCAGGTAAAGCCGGTGTAGCCAAACCCGGATTTTCGTTCGGTGCGTGCGAGGGCGTACTCTTCACGGCTTTGGGGATGGAGGAAGACGGGAAAATCGCGACCCACCTGCTGGTAGCCCGCGTCAAGCATCTCTGCGGGCGTAGCGCCAACCACCACCCAATCTTTGTCTTTGACCGGCAGCCCTAATAACGCATCACGCACGGCACCGCCGACCAGATAACTCTTCACGCCCTCATACTCCTTACGTCGTCCGACTCTTTACATGAACCTGTCCGATGGAGTTGAGACAGGTTCTCATTTTTGCCGACAGATAATACGTAAGAGTGTAGAAGATGGCTAATCCACTTAGCTCATCCAGCGATCTTTACGTTTACGACGCGGGATCATATACGGCAGTACCAGACCCAGTAACAGCCCGGCTCCCAGCACGCCGCCGCCGTACACAAGCCACTGCATAATAATGGCGCGCTGTTTGTCATCCAGTTGCAGGTTCGCGGCGTTGACTTTCTTCTGGGCCACGATCAGCTCATTTTTGAGCTTCTGATTTTCAGCCTTCAGCTCGTCGATCGTTTTATCGCTTCCGGAGACTTTCTGCTGCATCTCTGCGGTGCGCTGGTTCCAGGTGTTGTCGATATTGCTGAGCTTATCGGTCAGCGTTTTGACCTGGTTTTCCAGATCGGGCACGCGGATGCGCAGACTTGGCTGGGTGTTTAATTCTTTGAGCGGGATCCAGGCGGTGCGACCGGTATTGTCGCGGATCTGCGCATAGTTGCTGTCTTCGTTGGTTTGCAGCAACTCCACTTGTTCACCCGCATTAAGGGTGCCAACAAGGCGGTAACTGTCACCCGGGCCACTGCGTACCCAGGTACTGAGTTCATCGGAAACGTAACGTTTTTCTTCAGCATGAGCCAGGGTCGAAACGCTAAGTGCAAAGAAGGTTAATCCAATCAGGCGTAATTTAAGCATCAGGCAGTCGTTATTATCTTTTCAACGTGAACGGTAATAATGCCAACAGTCTGACGACAGCTGGCAGGCGGCAGCAATCAGAATCTTCCGGGTCAAACAGAACACTTTTGTGAACTTTTACACCTGGAAGAAAGCGCATTGCATGGCAATCTGACACAAAATACTATCTACTGACAAACATCTGGCGTGTTAGTTCGCCGAAAATTCTACTGATGTGACATAACCATAAGTGCAAAGCCATGGCCCAGGAAATCGAATTAAAGTTTTACGTTCACCCCGATAGCGTCGACGCGCTGCGTCATCACCTTCATACCCTTACCACTGAACATGTGGATGCCACCCAGCTGGTCAATATCTATTACGAAACCCCGGATAACTGGTTGCGTCGTCATGATATGGGACTACGTATTCGCGGGTTCGACGGCAAATACGAAATGACGATGAAAATTGCTGGTCGCGTGATCGGCGGGTTACATCAGCGCCCGGAATATAACATTGACCTGCAAAAACCCGAACTGGAACTGCCGCTTTTCCCTGCGGAAGTGTGGCCTGACGGGCATTTACCGGACGATCTGGCCTCGCAGGTGCAACCGCTATTCAGCACCGATTTCTGCCGTGAAAAATGGCTGGTCACGTCAGGCGAAAGCCGCATTGAGATTGCCCTCGACCTCGGTGAAGTGAAAGCCGGTGAACATGTGGAGCCGATTTGTGAAATTGAGCTGGAGCTGCTGAGCGGCACGCCGACTGACATCCTCAAACTGGCCCGCCAGCTCGTCACCAGCTCTGGTTTGCGTCAGGGCAGTCTGAGTAAAGCGGCAAGGGGCTATCACCTGGCGCAGGGAAATGCGGCCCGTCAACGCCGGGCAATCAATGAGGTAAAAGTACCTGCGAAAGCCTCGACGGAGCTGGGCTTTGCCACGGCCCTGGAAGCGGCGCTTTCCCACTGGCAGTACCATGAAGAACTATGGGTTCGTGGTGAAAAGCGGGCGAAAGAGGATGTGCAGGCAGCCATTATGCTGATTCGCCATACGCTGATGCTTTTTGGCGGCATCGTGCCGCGCAAAGCCAGTGCGCATCTGCGTGACTTACTGACCCTGGCGGAAGCGACGCTCACCTCCGATGTTTCAGCCTCGACGGCAGCATGGAGCGCCGAAGCCGCCAGCGCAAAACTTATGTTGACCGAGTGGCTGGTTACCGAGGGCTGGCGGCTGTTCCTTGATGAGAAAGCGCAGGCCAAATTTGCCGACTCTTTTAAACGCTTTGCGGATACCCACCTGTCGCGTAGCGCCTCAGAACTGAAGAAGACCTTTGCCCATCCGTTGGGTGACAGCTACCGCGACCAGTTGCCGCGCCTGTCGCGAGACATTGACAGCGTCCTGTTGCTGGCGGGGTATTACGATGCCGCGCAGGCCAATGCCTGGCTGGAGAACTGGCAGGGATTGCGCCATGCGATCGCCACTCGCCAGCCGATTGAGATCGAACATTTTCGCAATGAAGCAATCTGTCAGCCGCCGTTCTGGCTGCACAGCGGAAAACGCTAACCCGGTAAAGGACACCCCCAATGATGCCGCAATCTTCGCAATTACAGCAGCACTGGCAAAGCGTACTGGCGCGACTGCCGGAATCCTTAAGTGAGAAAACACTTAGCGAACAGGCGCAGTCAGTGCTCACTTTTAGTGATTTCGTTCAGGAAAGCCTGGTGGCCCATCCTGACTGGCTGGAGGAACTTGAAAGTGCGCCGCCGCAGGCTGATGAATGGCGGACCTATGCGTCAACATTGCGCCAGTTGCTGGAGTCCGCGGTGGATGAGGCATCATTAATGCGCGCCCTGCGCCTGTTTCGCCGTCGCATCATGGTGCGGATTGCCTGGGCGCAGTCGCTGTCGCTGGTGGCTGAAGAAGATACCCTGCAACAGCTCAGCGTGCTGGCGGAAACCCTGATTGTTGCCGCCCGTGACTGGTTGTATGAGGCCTGCTGCAAAGAGTGGGGCACGCCGGGCAATCAGCAGGGCGAACCTCAGCCGCTGCTGATCCTCGGTATGGGGAAACTGGGTGGTGGGGAGCTTAACTTTTCCTCCGATATCGACCTGATTTTTGCCTGGCCGGAAAATGGCGTTACCCATGGCGGGCGGCGCGAACTGGATAATGCCCAGTTCTTTACCCGTCTCGGGCAGCGGCTGATCAAGGTGCTTGATCAGCCGACCCAGGACGGTTTTGTCTATCGGGTGGACATGCGTCTGCGTCCCTTTGGCGAGAGTGGGCCGCTGGTGCTCAGTTTTGCCGCGCTGGAAGATTATTACCAGGAGCAGGGACGCGACTGGGAACGCTATGCGATGGTGAAAGCGCGCATTATGGGCGATAAAGACGATGTCTATGCCAGCGAGTTACGCGCCATGCTGCGGCCCTTTGTCTTCCGTCGCTATATTGATTTCAGCGTGATCCAGTCCCTGCGCAATATGAAAGGGATGATTGCCCGTGAAGTGCGCCGTCGGGGGCTGGTCGACAATATTAAACTTGGCGCCGGCGGGATCCGCGAGATCGAGTTTATCGTTCAGGTCTTCCAGTTGATCCGCGGCGGGCGAGAACCTTCGTTGCAATCCAGGGCATTGCTGCCAACCCTTGAGGCTATTAAGCAACTGGGTCTGTTGCCCGGCGATGATGCGTCCCGGCTGCGAGCCGCTTATCTGTTCCTGCGCCGACTGGAAAACCTGCTGCAAAGTATCAACGATGAGCAGACGCAAACCCTGCCTGGCGATGAGCTTAACCGCGCGCGTCTGGCCTGGGGCATGGGGGGGGCGGACTGGGAGACCTTAACCCGCATCCTGGCCGAGCAGATGGCGGGCGTGCGGCAGATCTTTAACGCGTTGATTGGCGAGGATGATCCTGATGCTCAGGACGATGCCCTGCCAGAATACTGGCGCGAACTGTGGCAGGATGCGTTGCAGGAAGATGACACCACGCCTGCGCTGATGCACCTTTCTGATGACGATCGCCATCAGGTGCTGGCGCTGATTGCCGACTTCCGCAAGGAGCTGGATAAACGCACCATCGGTCCGCGTGGTCGTCAGGTGCTTGACCATCTGATGCCGCATTTGCTGGCCGATGTCTGCTCGCGCGAAGACGCGCCGGTGCCGCTCTCTCGCGTCATTCCCTTGCTCACCGGTGTTGTGACCCGTACCACCTATTTAGAGCTGTTGAGTGAGTTTCCGGGGGCGCGTAAGCATCTGATCTCGCTCTGTGCCGCGTCGCCGATGGTGGCGGGCAAACTTGCGCGTTATCCGCTGCTGCTCGATGAACTGCTTGACCCGAATACCCTCTATCAGCCCACGGCAATGGAAGCTTATCGCGACGAATTGCGCCAGTATCTGCTGCGCGTTCCGGATGATGACGAAGAGCAGCAACTGGAGGCCCTGCGCCAGTTTAAGCAGGCGCAAATGCTGCGTGTGGCGGCGGCAGACATTGCCGGGACGCTGCCCGTCATGAAAGTTAGCGACCACTTAACCTGGCTGGCAGAGGCGATGATCGATGCGGTTGTTCAGCAGGCGTGGAGCCTGATGGTCTCCCGCTACGGGCAACCGAAACATTTGCACGACCGTCAGGGCCGCGGCTTTGCGGTGGTGGGGTACGGTAAACTGGGCGGCTGGGAGCTGGGCTACAGTTCCGATCTCGATCTGATATTCCTGCATGACTGCCCGTCGGATGTGATGACCGATGGCGAACGTGAAATCGACGGCCGCCAGTTCTATTTGCGTCTGGCGCAGCGCGTAATGCACCTGTTCAGTACCCGCACGTCGTCCGGCATTCTGTATGAAGTTGATGCGCGTTTGCGTCCGTCCGGCGCGGCAGGAATGCTGGTCACCTCGACGCAGGCATTTGCCGATTATCAGCAAAACGAAGCCTGGACCTGGGAGCATCAGGCACTGGTGCGGGCTCGGGTGGTGTACGGCGACCCGCAATTAACCAGTCAGTTTGACGCAATCCGCCGCGATATCGTGATGAACGTGCGTGACGGCAGTCGGCTGCAAACCGATGTGCGTGAGATGCGTGAGAAAATGCGCGCTCATCTGGGCAATAAACACCGCGATCGCTTTGATATTAAGGCCGATGAAGGGGGGATCACCGATATCGAATTCATCACCCAGTATCTGGTACTGCGCTATGCACATTTAAAACCGAAGCTGACGCGCTGGTCCGATAATGTGCGCATTCTCGAGCTGTTGGCGCAAAACGATATTATGGATGAGCAGGAAGCGCGCGCCTTAACTCAGGCTTACACCACGCTGCGCGATGAGTTACACCATCTGGCGCTACAGGAGCTGCCGGGGCATGTGGCGGAGACCTGCTTTGCCGCTGAGCGGGAAAGGGTGCGCGCCTGCTGGAACAAGTGGCTGGTGGAGCCGTGCGTGGAAGCCTAAGTGTGATATTATCGCGCGCAAATTTTGTATCTCTCAGGAGACAGGAATGAAAGTAACGCTGCCAGAGTTTAATCAAGCAGGTGTGCTGGTTGTGGGCGATGTGATGCTGGATCGCTACTGGTATGGCCCAACCAGCCGTATTTCCCCGGAAGCGCCGGTGCCGGTTGTGAAAGTGGATACTATCGAGGAGCGCCCGGGCGGCGCTGCGAACGTGGCGATGAATATCGCCTCACTTGGCGCCACCGCTCGCCTGGTCGGTTTAACCGGTATCGATGATGCAGCCCGTGCCCTGAGTAAAGCGCTGGCCGACGTCAATGTGAAATGCGACTTCGTTTCTGTTCCGACCCACCCGACCATTACCAAGCTGCGCGTTCTGTCCCGCAACCAGCAGCTGATCCGTCTTGATTTCGAAGAAGGTTTTGACGGCGTTGATCCGCAGCCGATGCATGACAGAATCAGCCAGGCGCTGGGCAGCATTGGCGCGCTGGTGCTCTCCGACTATGCGAAAGGGGCGCTGGTCAGCGTTCAGCAGATGATTAAGCTGGCCCGCGAGGCCAGGGTTCCGGTGCTGATCGATCCGAAAGGGACCGATTTTGAACGCTACCGCGGTGCGACCTTACTGACGCCGAACCTCTCCGAATTTGAAGCGGTTGCCGGAAAATGCAAAAGCGAAGCTGAAATTGTCGAGCGCGGCATGCAGCTGATTGCTGATTTTGAGCTGTCAGCGCTGCTGGTGACCCGCTCCGAGCAGGGCATGACGCTGTTGCAACCGGGCAAGGCTCCCCTGCATATGCCGACCCAGGCGCAGGAAGTGTATGACGTGACCGGCGCCGGTGACACGGTGATTGGCGTGCTGGCGGCAACGCTTGCGGCGGGGAATTCGCTGGAAGAAGCCTGCTTCTTTGCCAATGCGGCGGCAGGTGTGGTGGTTGGCAAGCTGGGCACCTCAACCGTTTCGCCTATCGAACTGGAAAATGCGGTACGTGGTCGCGCTGAGACCGGCTTTGGCGTGATGAGCGAAGAAGAGCTGCGTAATGCGGTGGCTGCAGCGCGTAAACGCGGCGAGAAAGTGGTGATGACCAACGGTGTGTTCGACATCCTGCATGCCGGGCATGTCTCCTATCTGGCGAATGCCCGTAAGCTTGGCGATCGTCTGATTGTGGCGGTGAACAGCGATGCCTCAACCAAACGTCTGAAAGGCGAAACCCGTCCGGTGAACCCGCTGGAGCAGCGCATGATTGTGCTGGGCGCACTGGAAGCTGTCGACTGGGTTGTCTCTTTTGAAGAAGATACGCCGCAGCGGCTGATCGCCGGTGTGTTGCCGGATCTGCTGGTTAAGGGCGGTGACTACAAACCGGAAGATATCGCCGGCAGCAAAGAGGTGTGGGCCAACGGCGGCGATGTGCTGGTGCTCAACTTCGAAGACGGTTGTTCGACCACCAACATCATCAAAAAAATCCAGAAAGACAGCGACAAGTAAGAGCTGTGCAGAGGCCGGATGGCAGCGAGAAGCGTTACCATCCGGTACTTATTTCTTATTCAGCTGGAACGTTTTTCTCCACTGTTTTCAGCGGCTCAGTCATTGCTGTCAGCGACCCGCCGGCAAGGCCAATCTCATTAAGCAGTGAATCAATCAGCGGCGCCTGAGTGCGGTAGGACAAGGCAGCTGATAACGCCTGTTCTGCCAGATTCCCGCTACCCGCAGCCCCCGATGCCGCTTCACCTGAGGCGCCTGAACGATTCAGACCATCGACCTGGATAATCTTAATACCCTCTATGGCTTTCATCGGTTCAGCGGATTTCTCGATCACCGCCGGTAAGGACTGCAACAGCGCCAGTTTGAACTTGAGGCTGGTCTGTTCATTGGACAGCACGTTGATAGCATCATTGATTGCGCGCTGGGCCTCTGCTTCCGCCAGCCCTTTTTTGCGCGTGGCTTCTGCCAGCTCGACGATAGCCGCGGCCTGCATTTCTGCTGCTTCTTTTTCGGCTTTGGCGCGCACTGTCAGTTCCACTGCCTGGGTTTCCGCATCCTGAGCGGCGGCAATTAATGCTACCTGCTTGGCACGATCGGCTTCCGCGGTCTGACGAGTGGTTTCAACGTTCTGTTGGGCGCGAACCGCATCGGCCAGCGCGTCGTTGGCGCGAGCTTCTGCCTGCGACTGCTGCTCGGACTTGGCGGCAATGGCGATGGATTTCGTCTGGTTAGCGATTTCCGTCACCTGCTGCTGTTCAATCTCTTTAATGCGAACTTCACGCTCGGCTTCGACCTTTCTGGAACGAACGGCCTGTTCACGTTCAATCTCGCTTTCCTGGATCTGGCGTTCCGCGAGAATACGTGTTTGCTCGGCTTCACGATGACGTTCGGCCTCGAAAGCGGCGATTTTGGCGTTCTGCTCGGCGGTACGCGTTTTGACCTGCTGTTCCTGCTCAAGGGTCATAAAGGCTTCTTGCTGCTCGATCTCCAGCTTCCGCGACAGCGCATCACGGTTTTTCTCACGCACTGCTACTTCCACGTCCTGTTCGACTTCGTTACGTTCACGGCGGCGGCGTTCTGTTTCCTGGGTGAGCTTGGTCAGGCCTTCGGCGTCAAAGGCATTGTTGGGATTGAAATGCTCTTTGGCAGTCTGATTAAAATTGGTGAGCGAGACGCTCTCCAGCTCCAGCCCGTTCTTGGTCAGGTCTTCCGCCACGGTGTTCTGCACGCCCTGGACGAAGTTTTCGCGGGTGTCCTGCAGTTCATGCATGGTCATCTGGGCTGCCGTTGCGCGTAACGCATCAACAAACTTATCTTCAATCAACATGCGTAAATCTTCAGGAGAGAGTGTCCGCTGGCCCAGGGTCTGAGCGGCGGTGGCAATGCCTTCAACGGAAGGCTTCACCCGGACGAAAAAGGCAACAACCACATCAACGCGCATACGGTCTTTGGTGATGAGGCTGTCAAAGGTTGAACGGCTGACCTCAAGTTTGAGGGTGTTCATATTGATGGGAATGATTTCATGGAAGATGGGCATCACAATTGCGCCGCCGCTCATCACCACTTTTTGCCCACCCAACCCGGTACGAACAAATGCCTGCTCGGCAGAGGCACGGCGATATAATCGCGCAAATATGATGCCAATAACCAAAAAGATAAAAACAATTGCCAGGGCATAGTTCATCCATGAGGGGAATAAATTCAATATACTTTCCATAATTCGTCCTTTGGTTTATTACAATTCATTCGGCCAGGGATTCAACTCTGCTAAATAACGGCTGGCGGATAATCGACAAATAATAAGAACCTTATCGCCTTTGCTAAAGGTTTGTCCCTTTTCCGGCTCCAGCAGCACATAATGAAGCTGGCCAAATTTGTCTTTAAATTTGCCCTCACACGGGGTTTGTGCGGTTGCGTGATGGCCGGTGATCGTTGCCATCACGCCAATAAAATCATCTTCGGTAATGGCGCTGGTTTCATCCGTCGGCAGCCAGCGCCTGAGCAGGCGACCGCAGTAGTGGGTGCTCACCACGGCGAACAGCATGCACACCGGGGCCAGGAGTAAATTGGGTAACGGGTTGTGCAGCAAGGTACTGCTGAGGTGTTGTAAAAAAAGGCCAGACAGGCCGAAGCATCCGGCAATAAGGCAGATAACCACCAGAGCAGGAATTCGACCGATGTTAAGGTAATGGAAAAATTGACTCAGATGACCCGAAGCAACGGCATCATAATCACCTAAATGTGAATCAAATATACCGGAAATAACATTGCCAAAGAGCAAGGATATAATTTCCAGAGCACCTATAAGCGCCACGAACGCGAGCGCAAAAAGGTAAGGGGAGTAGTATTCAGGAAAAATATCCATATATTCTCCTTGGTTTATTAATACTTAAATCAGAGGCATCCCTCTCATATTACGCGGGGAATAATATCACAGATGGCAAAGCCACAGGGATGTGTTTGAAGACAAAAGATGGTAGGTGAACTCAATATAATACACTTTTAAATATCGAGTTCACCGGGGAAGACTCAGGCGTTAGCGTCTGGCGCGTCAACCGATGGGATCGCCGGAGCCGGTTTTACTTCTGCCGGCTGGCTACGATTTTCCAGCTCGCTCAGGCGTTGCTCCAGCAGGGCCAGCTTTTCACGCGTGCGCAGCAGAACCTGGGTTTGCACATCAAATTCTTCGCGGCTCACCAGATCCAGACGTGTCAGTTGTGATTGCAGGGTCTGACGGATTTTCTTTTCCACATCTTCCCCGAACTCACGGATCCCTTTTGGCATGGATTCGTGAACCTGACGCGCAATTTGTTCAATTTTTTTCGGGTCAATCATTTTGTGTTCCCTGTTCGGATAGATTCTGACAATGATTGTAGTGTGATATGCCGTGACGATAAACCAGATTTGTTTGAAGGTTATGCGTTGCCGAAGGTACTCAATGGAGTTATAGTTATCGCGCTTATTCTCAGGGCGGGGCGAAATTCCCCACCGGCGGTAAATCAGCTTACGCTGAAAGCCCGCGAGCGCTTCAGAGGTAACTTTGAAGGTCAGCAGATCCGGTGTAATTCCGGGGCCGACGGTTAGAGTCCGGATGGGAGAGAGTAACGATTCAGTTGGGCCTGGAGGCCCGCTCGCGTTATTTTTTTATACTCCTAAGACTGCCCTGATTCTGGTAACCATAACTTTATTGAGGTCTTTTACCATGAATCAGACGCTGCTTTCTTCTTTTGGCACGCCATTCGAACGTATTGAAAACGCTTTAACTGCTCTGCGCGAAGGTCGCGGTGTGATGGTGCTCGACGATGAAGATCGTGAAAACGAGGGCGACATGATTTTTGCCGCTGAAACCATGACCGTTGAACAGATGGCGCTGACTATTCGTCACGGTAGCGGCATTGTGTGCCTGTGCCTGACTGAAGATCGTCGTAAACAGCTCGATCTGCCGATGATGGTTGAGAACAACACCAGTGCGTATGGCACCGGTTTTACCGTCACCATCGAAGCGGCAGCAGGCGTCACCACTGGCGTTTCCGCCGCTGACCGCCTCACCACCGTTCGTGCTGCCATTGCCGATGGCGCTAAACCTTCCGATCTGAACCGTCCTGGCCACGTTTTCCCACTGCGCGCGCAGCCGGGCGGCGTGTTAACCCGTGGCGGTCACACTGAAGCCACTATCGACCTGGTCACTCTCGCGGGTTTCAAACCGGCAGGCGTTCTGTGTGAACTGACCAACGACGACGGTTCCATGGGACGTGCGCCTGAGTGCATCGAATTTGCCCGCCAGCACGATATGGCTGTTGTGACCATCGAAGATCTGGTTGCGTATCGCCAGGCGCATGAGCGTAAAGCCAGCTAAGCGCGAATCCTGTGCAAAAAATCCGCAGCCGGGTAACTGACTGCGGATTTTTTTATGCCTGTTTTTTATGCCGCCCAGCAAAATCGGGCATTTATCACCTTTGTTGATCTCACTGATGGATAGATTCCCTCGCTACTTATAAAGTGGTATTCATTGCTGAATTATTAGCACAATCAATTGTGTGATTTGATGAGGAAGGGAGATGCTGATTTACTGGTGTGGTTTTGCGGTGGTTGTGCTCGTGATGTTCGCTCATATCCTGTGCCTGAAGCGAAATTGCCGGGCCTATCGTCAGGATCGTGACGCGTTGCAGGAAGGCTATCAGCGGGCTTTGCAGGTCATTCATCACCTGCAAAGCGGCGAGAAAAGTGAGGAAAAGGCTTAGCCAAAGCCCATCGACTGCAACGCCACCAGGCTAAGACCCATCACCGACATCCCACACAGTACGCCGTAGCTTGGGTTGTTGTTCGGGTCGATCTCTTTCGCCAGTGGCATCAGTTCATCGACGGAGAGCGAGACCATTATCCCCGCCACGGTTGCCATAATCGCCGCCATGACCACCGGCGACACCAGAGTTCCCAGTATCAACCACGCCAGCACCCCGCCGAGGATTTCAGCCAGCCCTGAGATGCCTGCCCAGAAAACAGCCGTCCGTTTTGAACCTGTTGCTGCATAGACCGGGCCTGCAACGGCAAGTCCTTCAGGAATATTGTGCAATGCCACCGCCAGCGCGATACCAATCCCCAGATCCAGATCATTACTGGCGGTTACAAAGGTGGCGATCCCTTCCGGGAAGTTGTGCAGGCTGATGCCGAGCGTCAGAAGAATGGCGGTTCGCTGGAGCTTTCGGGTAGCAGGACGCCGCTCGCCGGTTCCCTGGATTAAATCCTGCGGATGAGCGTGGGGCAACAGGCGATCAAGGGCAAAATAGCCCAGAAGTCCAACCACAAACATCCCATAGCCGAGCAGTGGCGACATTCCTTTGGTGGCAAGTGCGGCTGGTAGCATCTCCATGAGTGAGATAAGCAGCATGATCCCGGCGGCAAATCCCAATGAAAAAGCCAGTACGCGGTTTGACGGTTTCTGGCCCATTACGCCCAGAATGGCGCCAATAAAGGTTGCGGCGCCAGCTAACAACGTCAGAATCAGCGGTGCTGACATCTGTCACTCCTTATGATAATTATTCTCATTTATGCTAAATATTAATGGTTGCCAAAGCGAGAGTCCCTAACGACCTTTACTTAATACTTACATTCAAAAATTCTGAATATCTTCATCATGCTTATCTGAGTTTATCCGCGGTTAAAAAAGCGTAATCTGTTTTCAACAAATCGACACACTCAGTAAGGATATCATCATGTCTGCACCTCGTATGCCAGCACTGTTTTTGGGCCACGGCAGCCCGATGAATGTTCTGGAAGATAACATTTATACCCGCGCCTGGGCTCAGCTTGGCGCAACGCTGCCACGTCCGAAAGCCATCGTGGTGGTCTCCGCTCACTGGTTTACTCGTGGCACCGGGGTGACGGCAATGGAAGCGCCAAAAACTATCCATGATTTCGGCGGTTTTCCGCAGGCGTTATACGATACCCATTACCCGGCGCCCGGCTCGCCGGAACTGGCTGAAAAATTGGTTGAATTACTCGCACCCGTGCCGGTTGGACTGGATAAAGAAGCCTGGGGCTTCGACCACGGCTCATGGGGCGTACTGATCAAGATGTACCCGGATGCGGATATTCCGATGGTGCAGCTTAGCATCGACAGTACAAAACCCGCGGCCTGGCACCTGGAGATCGGGCGTAAGCTGGCAAGCCTGCGTGACGAAGGCATCATGCTGGTGGCGAGTGGTAACGTGGTGCATAACCTGCGGACGGTACGCTGGCATGGCGACAGCTCACCCTACCCATGGGCAACTTCCTTCAATGATTTTGTGAAGGAAAATCTGACCTGGAAAGGGCCAACTGAGCAGCATCCGCTGGTGAACTTTATGGATCATGAGGGCGGTTCGCTTTCTAACCCGACGCCGGATCATTTCCTGCCGCTGTTGTACGTACTGGGCGCATGGGATGGTGAAGAGGCGATTTCGATACCGGTGGACGGTATTGAAATGGGCAGCCTAAGCATGCTGTCGGTGCTGGTAGGTTAAAAAAAATGGCGCGCAATGCGCCATTTTTTGCGTCTGCACAAACCGGTGTAAATAAAGAAATAAGAGATAGATCGCAAAAAAAACCGCTGAAATGGCGTTTTTTTTAAAATAAAAAGAGCCTCACTGCAAAAATGAAACGCCGTGCTGAAAACGTGCGTTTTTGTGAAGGTTATCATCGCAATAATTTCCCCGACTGACTACTCTTCTTCCTGACTCTATTCTTAACACACTCTTTAAGCCTTATTTGCTGTTGTACCCTGGGTCATCTCTCGGGGTAAGCATTATTCCGAAAAAATAAAACCTCTGGAGAGACAGAAATATGAGATCTGCGAAAACACTGCTCAACGTCTGTATTGGCTCTGCATTACTGTTTATTTCTCATTCCATCCAGGCTCAAACATTTCGTGCTGCCGACGTTCATCCGGCAGATTACCCGAACGTCGTGGCGGTACAGCATATGGGCGAGAAGCTCAGCGCGGCGACCGATGGCCGGCTCGATATTAAAACCTTTCCCGGCGGTGTATTAGGGGATGAAAAACAGATTATCGAACAGGCGCAAATCGGCGCTATTGATATTATTCGCGTCTCAATGACGCCTGTTGCCGCCATTCTGCCGGAAATCAACGTCTTCACCTTGCCCTATATTTTTCGTGATGAAGATCATATGCACAAAGTGCTCGACGGTATGATCGGCAAAGAAATTGGCGATCGCCTGTCGGCAAGCAGCAAATCGCGGCTGATCTTTCTCGGCTGGATGGATGCGGGCACCCGCAACCTGATAACCAAAGATCCGGTGACCAAAGCGGAAGATTTAAAAGGCATGAAGATCCGCGTACAGGGCAGCCCGATAGCACTCGATACGCTGAAAGCGATGGGGGCCAACTCGGTGGCGATGGGGGTCAGCGAAGTCTTTAGCGGGATGCAAACCGGCGTTATCGACGGCACCGAAAATAACCCGCCGACCTTTGTCGCCCACAACTATTTACCGGTCGTGAAGAATTACACCTGGAGTAAACACTTCATTATTCCTGAGCTGTTTTTATTCTCAAAAGCCAAATGGGATAAGCTGAAAAAAGAAGATCAGGCATTAATTCTTAAGCTTGCCAAAGAGGCCCAGGCAGAACAGCGTGAGTTGTGGAAAACCTATAACACTAAATCACTGGAAGCGATGAAAACCGGCGGCGTACAGTTCCACGAAATGGATACTGCGCCATTTTATCAGGCGACTCAGTCCGTGCGTGATAAATACGGTAAAGATCACCAGGAACTGATTACCCGTATTCAGGAAGTGCAATAAACAACATGGCGGGCAGAAATTATCTGCCCGCTGCTGCCTGCCGCTCTTTTTACGTTTCCTAAATATTATTGCCGGGGCAAATGTTATGGGTGAGCGTTATTCATTATTAATGGATGTTTTGTACCGAATATCGATGTGGGTTGCCGGACTGGGGTTACTGGTGATGGTGGCCGTTATACCGGTGGGGATCTTTGCCCGTTACGTTCTGAACAGTGCCTTATCCTGGCCGGAACCCGTGGCCATTATCTGCATGGTGACTTTTACCTTTGTCGGGGCGGCGGTGAGTTACCGCGCCGGGTCGCATATTGCCGTCAGTATGGTGACAGACAGATTAGGGGAGAATGCGCGCAGGTGGTGCCTGATTCTGGCCGACCTGATGCTGATGGCGATCAGCCTGTTTATCTTCTGGTACGGCGCGGCGCTGTGCGCTGAGCTCTGGGAGCAACCAGTCGCCGAGTTCCCGGTGTTTACCGCCGGGGAGAGCTACCTGCCATTACCAATAGGCTCTGCGATTACCATTCTGTTTATTATCGAGAAACTGTTTCGTGGACCGCAACACCACCGTCCGGTGGTCATGCTGGGCTCGACAAGCTAATCACCTACCCCTGCTAAGGAAAGTTTATGGATGCTTTTGTTCTGCTTTTCACGCTGGCCATTATGCTGGTGATTGGGGTGCCGGTTGCTTATGCCGTTGGCATCAGCGCGATCCTTGGCGCCTGGTATATCGATATTCCGCTGGAAGCGGTGATGATCCAGCTCACCAACGGCGTAAACAAATTCTCCCTGCTGGCTATCCCGTTCTTTATTCTGGCCGGAGCGATTATGGCTGAAGGAGGGATCGCCCGACGGCTGGTCAACTTTGCCTATATTTTCGTGGGCTTCATTCGCGGCGGCTTATCGCTGGTGGATATCGTCGCGTCGACCTTCTTTGGCGCGATTTCCGGTTCGTCAGTGGCGGATACCGCCTCCATTGGCTCGGTGATGATCCCGGAGATGGATAAAAAGGGCTACCCGCGTGATTTTGCTGCGGCAGTGACGGCCAGCGGCTCGGTGCAGGCTATTTTGACGCCGCCAAGTCATAACTCGGTAATCTATTCCCTGGCGACCGGCGGAACGGTATCTATTGCCGCATTGTTTATCGCCGGGATCCTGCCTGGCCTGTTGCTGAGCTTTACGTTGATGGTCATGTGCGTACTGTTCGCCCATAAACGCGGCTATCCGAAGGGCGAAAGGGTGCCCTTTAAACAGGCGCTGAAGATCTTCGTTGATACCCTTTGGGGTCTGATGACGGTGGTCATCATTATGGGCGGGATCCTGTCCGGGATTTTCACCGCCACTGAATCGGCGGCAATCGCCTGCCTGTGGGCCTTCTTCGTCACCATGTTTATCTATCGTGACTATAAATGGTCCGAGCTGCCTAAGCTGATGTACCGCACCGTCAAGACGGTTACGATCGTGATGATCCTGATAGGATTTGCCGCCGCGTTTGGGGCCATCATGACCTATATGCAGTTACCGATGCGGATAACGGAAGCTTTTACCAGCATCTCCGATAACAAGTACGTGATCCTGATGTGCATCAACATCATGCTGCTGTTAATCGGCACCTTGATGGACATGGCACCGCTGATCCTGATCCTCACGCCGGTGCTGTTGCCGGTCACCAACTCCTTAGGGGTCGATCCGGTGCATTTCGGGATGATCATGTTGGTGAATCTTGGCATCGGGCTGATTACTCCGCCGGTGGGATCGGTGCTGTTTGTCGCCAGCGCCGTCAGTAAGCAGAAGATAGAGCAGGTGGTGAAAGCGATGCTGCCGTTCTATATGGTGCTGTTTGTTGTGCTGCTACTGGTCACCTATATTCCGGCTATTTCACTGTTCCTGCCTAAATTCTTTGGCGTGATGTAGCGAAAAGCAGGCATAAAAAAACCCGGTTCTGGCGAGCCGGGTTTTTTGTTGTCATCACGCTTATTCAACAAAAATATGCGGGTAGAAACGTGACAGATCCTGGGTGATCAATGCCCTGTCTTCACGAATACCGATACCGGCAGGCTGATCGTTAATAAGCCAGCTGCCAATCAGCATATAGCTGTCGCCAAACTTCGGTAGCTGACAGAACTGCTGCACAATCATCCCTTCTTCACCGTAGGGGCCTTCCACTTGCTCAACGGTTTTGCCGTTTTCCACGATCGACACGTTTGCCCCTTCGCGGGAGAAGATGGGCTTAACAACATACTTTTCCATCTCCGGATGGGCATCCTCGGCAAAATAAGCCGGCAGCAGATTTGGATGGTCCGGGAACATTTCCCACAGCATCGGCAGCAGCGCTTTATTGGAGATAATGCTTTTCCATGCCGGTTCCAGCCAGCGTACGCCAGCATCTTCCAGCTTGGTGGAGAACATCTCGCGTAGCATGTATTCCCAGGGATAGAGCTTGAACAGGTTGCTGATAACCTGATCCTGCAGGTCAGTGAACTGGCCTTTTTCGCCTAAACCGATCTCTTCGATATAGAGAAACTCGCTGGCCAGTTCTGCTTCCGCTGCGCAATCCTGCAAATACTGAACGGTGCCACGATCTTCTACCGTATCGCGACAGCAGGCGAAGTGCAGCAGATTAAAGCCGTGCTGTTCGCGCAATTGCGCAAAGCGCTCGATAAGCTTTTCCTGCAGGCTGTTGAACTGATCGCTGTCTTGTGGCAACTGGCCCGCATTAAGCTGGTCTTCCAGCCAGATCCACTGGAAAAAAGCGGCTTCGTACAGCGAGGTTGGCGTGTCGGCGTTGTTCTCCAGCAGCTTAGGTTCACCGGTGCCATCCCACGCCAGATCAAGGCGGGAATAGAGCGATGGCTGCCGGGTTTTCCAGGACTGACGAACAAACTCCCAGGTGTGTTTTGGGATACGGAATTTCGCCAGCAGTTCATCGCTGGCGATAACCTTTTCCACCACCTGCAGGCACATCTGATGTAACTGCGCGGTGGTCTCTTCGAGCTTTTCAACCTGAGCCAGCGTCAGCTTGTAGTAGGCCTCTTCACACCAGTACGGCTCGCCGTACATGGTGTGAAAATTGAAACCAAACTCTGTCGCTTTTTCACGCCAGTCCGGGCGTTCGGTAATGCTGATTCTTTCCATTATGATCAGCCGCCCATAGAGCGAGTCGTTGTACCGCTGGCGCTACGCTGCATGGTGTTCTGTTTGGCCACCGACTCACCAAACCCGCCGCGGGTAACGGTCGAAGTGGTTGCCGGTTTTGGCGCCATCGCGGTTTTAGAGACGGTTGCTGTACGGCCCGGCTGGGCTGCGCCGTAGCTCTTGCCGCCTGCATCGGTGTACTGACCGTAGGCCGGGCTTGCCGGATTACGTGAGCTAAACAGCGGTTGCTGAGCAAAACCTGCGCCGCCACCCATCATTCGGCCCATCATGTAACCAGCCATCAACGGCATCCACATACTTCCACCGGATTGCTGAGCCTGCGCCTGGTTTTCTGTTGCCATTCCGGCCTGAGCCGGGGCCGGAGTTTGCTGGCACTGGCCTTCGCCAAATTCGGCCACACAGTCTTCACGGCTGGCATATTTCGGAGCGGTGCGCTCGGCTTCTTTCAGCGCATTATTATAAGTCGCGGTACACTCCGCACTTTTGCCTGGGTTGGCTGAAGAGCAGTCATTGGCGTTTTGATACATAGAGACTGTTTCATCGCTTTGCTCGCAGCCCGCCAGCATAAAGACGGCCGTCACCGCCAGCGCAACCGGCGTCAAATGACGTGCGCCCCAGCTTTTGCGAAACATTGCGTGATTAATGCTTTTTGTCCGTTTCATCGTTGTCTTCCTGGACCCAAAGGTATGTATAAAAGGACAGGATAGAGGATGAGTGTCTGAAAATGAAGCAGGGGGCGGGCTGGAAGGGGAGATCTTTACGTTGCCTTACGTAAAAACGGGGGCTGTATGCCCCCGTGGTAAAAATAGTGATGGTTAGCGAGTGGTCGCAGCCTGACCGCCGTTGGTCATACTGTTCACGCGCGCTTCCTGCTCCGGATTTTCCGGGGCAACGCTATCAGCGGTTGTTGGGATGGCTTTGCCCAGCGTATTGTTCAGCGCCACCAGATCCTGCTCGTTCAGGGTACCTAACGCTGATTTGATGTTCAGCTGATTGATCAGGTAGTTATAGCGAGCGCTTGAAAGCTGCTGTTTGGCGTTATACAGCGTGGTGGTGGCGTCCAGCACATCAACAATGGTACGTGTGCCGACGGAGTAACCCGCTTCCATCGCATCAAGGGAGCTTTGTGCAGACACGACCGCTTGTTTATAAGCGTTGACGCTGCTGATTGAGGCATTCACGTTGTTAAACGATGAGCGTACGGTTTGTACCACGCTGCGGTGAGCTGTTTCGAGCTGTTCGCTGGCGCCGACAAAGTTGTACTGCGATTGTTTAACCTGAGAGTTAACCATTCCGCCCTGATACAGCGGCAGAGAGAAGCTCAGACCCACTTTGTTTTGACCAATGTTGCTGTCGCTATACTGCGCGCCGCTGGTGCGTGAACCGCTGTAGGTGGTATCAGAAACCGTTGAGGATGCCGTCAAACTCAGGGTTGGCAGATGGCCGTCCTGCGCCTGGCGGATTTGCTCACGCGCCAGGTCCTGAGACAGACGTGCCTGCAACAGCGACAGGTTGCGTGATTCCGCTTCCTTCAGCAGAGCATTGACCGCTTGCGGTTTGTCAGTCTTGAAGCCGTCAACGTTTAACGACGCCAGCTGCGGGTAGTAGTTACCGGTGACCTGGCGCAGTGACTCCACGGCGTTATCCAGGTTGTTACGTGCGGTCACTTCATTTGCAAGGACGGTATCGTATTGCGAACGGGCGTTTTGCACGTCGGTGATCGCCACCAGGCCAACGTTAAAGCGCTGGGTGGTCTGATCCAACTGGCGGTAAATCGCTTGTTTCTGCGCTTCGGTATAAGACAGGGAATCAATTGCGCTCAATACGTTAAAATAGGCTGTTGCGGTATTGAGGATTAACGTCTGCTGGTCGGTTTGCCAGGTCACATCCTGGATACCTGCGGTTTTTTCCTGTAACGTCAATGCACGCCATTTAGACATATCAAACAGTGTTTGGGTCAGTTGCAAAGAAGCGCTGGTCGCGTTCGAGTTTACGCCGTTGCTGTCGCGAAAACCGTTGCCATATGCGTAATCAGCACCCAAACCCAACTGAGGCAGTAACGGGCTGCGCGCTTCGTTGATTTTCTCGAAAGCAGCATCACGATCTGCGGCGGATTTACGCAGTTCCGGGTTGCCTGAACGCGCCTGCTGATACACCTGCAACAGGTTCTCGGCCTGGCTCATAGCACTGAAAGCCGTCAGGCTCAGGCCGATAAGGATGGGGAGCAATTTCTTCATTTGCATTCCTTGTTGTGAAGCATGAATAGCGCTGATCTTAATTCAGAAATAATCGCCGATTCTAACAGAGACTGCCATCGCTTAAGATTGGCGTTACGTGCCATCCGGCGTAAATTTGCTCCAATCTACCACATAGCGCTTGAAACGACAGTCAAACAGGCTTGAAATCCACGAAATCACCTTTGTAACGAACAGGATACCCCCATGAGTAAGCCGAACGCGCCTGCAGTGACTTTCTCTAAAAACGATGTTGAAATTATTGCACGGGAAAAACTCTACAGCGGTTTTTTTTCGCTGGATCTTTACCGTTTTCGCCATCGCCTGTTCAATGGCGAGATGAGCGGTGAAGTGCGGCGAGAAATTTTTGAACGCGGGCATGCCGCAGTCTTGCTACCCTTTGACCCAGTACGTGATGAAGTGGTACTGATCGAGCAAATCCGGATTGCTGCGTTTGATACCAGTGAGAGCCCATGGTTGCTGGAGCTGGTGGCCGGGATGATTGAAGAAGGCGAAACGGTGGAGGATGTTGCCCGTCGTGAAGCCGAAGAAGAAGCCGGGCTTAGCGTTGGACGGGTGAAGAAGTTTTTAAGCTATCTTGCCAGTCCTGGCGGCACCAGTGAGCGTTTATCTTTGCTGGTGGGGGAAGTGGACGCCACGAATGCCGAAGGTATACATGGTCTGGTGGATGAAAACGAAGATATTCGTGTTCATGTGGTGAGCCGGGAACAGGCTTATCAGTGGGTTGAAGAGGGGATAATCGACAACGCGGCGTCTGTCATCGCCTTGCAATGGCTGCAACTGCATCATGAGAGCTTACGAAAAGAGTGGAAAAAATGAAGCGTTATACACCTGACTTCCCTGAAATGATGCGCCTGTGCGAGACCAATTTCGCCCAGTTGCGTCGCCTGTTGCCGCGTAATGATGTGGCAGGTGAAACGGTGAGCTATCAGGTGAGCAATGCGCAATACCGGTTAACGATTGTTGAATCCACCCGCTACACTACGCTTGTGGAAATCAAACAAACCGTGCCCGCAGTGAGCTACTGGAGCTTGCCGTCGATGACGGTACGTTTGTATCACGACGCGATGGTGGCTGAAGTGTGTTCAAGCCAACAGATCTTTCGTTTTAAGGCGCGTTATGATTATCCTAATAAAAAGTTGCATCAACGCGACGAAAAGCATCAAATTAATCAGTTTCTGGCCGACTGGCTACGTTACTGCCTGGCACATGGAGCAATGGCGATTCCGGTTTGTTAGCGTAAGTGAAACCTAAGGACACCATTTGGAAAGCCTGTTAAACCTGAATCTGGCTGATGAGTCCAGAGTCAGGATCTTAAAAATTACTGATACTCATCTGTTTGCCGAAAAGCACGAAACGTTGTTAGGGGTTAATACCTGGGAAAGCTATCAGGCCGTACTGGATGCCATTGAGGCCCAGCAGCGCGATTGTGATTTAATCGTCGCCACCGGCGACCTGGCACAGGACCAGACGGCTGCGGCCTATCAGCATTTCGCTGAAGGCATCGCAAGGTTTGGCGTGCCCTGCGTATGGCTACCTGGCAACCATGATTTTCAGCCTGCGATGTATAATGCCTTGCAGGAGGCGGGGATCTCCCCGGCTAAGCGCGTCTTTGTGGGCGAACAGTGGCAGGTTCTGTTACTGGACAGCCAGGTGTTTGGCGTACCGCACGGTGAACTCAGCGAGTTCCAGCTCGACTGGCTTGAAAGAAAGCTGGCTGATGCGGCTGCCCGCCATACGTTACTGCTTCTGCATCATCATCCGGTGCCTTCCGGCTGCAGTTGGCTCGATCAGCACAGTCTGCGTAATGCCGCGGAGCTGGATAACGTGCTGGTGCGTTTTCCCAACGTCAAAAATATGCTCTGCGGCCACATTCACCAGGAACTGGATCTCAACTGGAATGGCCGCAGAATGCTGGCAACGCCATCGACCTGCGTTCAGTTTAAGCCTTATTGCGCCAACTTTACGCTCGACACCATTGCCCCTGGCTGGCGTTGGCTGGAGCTTTATGCTGATGGCAATATGCATACTGAAGTCTGCCGTTTGCAAAGCGCCAGGTTTAACCCCGATACCGCGTCAGAAGGATACTGATGTCCACGCTCCTGTATTTACATGGATTTAATAGCTCACCGCGTTCCGCCAAAGCGACGCAGTTTCGGGAATGGCTGGCGTTCAATCACCCTGACATTAACGTGGTGGTGCCAGAGTTACCGCCGTATCCGGCCCAGGCCGCTGAACTGCTGGAGCTGCTGGTGCTGGAAAACGGCGGGCAGCCTCTGGGGATTGTCGGATCGTCGCTGGGCGGCTATTACGCCACATGGCTTTCACAATGCTTCACTTTGCCTGCGGTGGTTGTCAATCCGGCAGTTCGCCCGTTTGAATTGCTGGCCGATTTCCTCGGGCATAACGAGAACCCCTGGACGGGGCAGCAATATGTGCTAGAGTCTCGCCATATTTACGATCTCAAAGTGATGCAGGTCGACCCGCTGGAATCACCGGATTTAATCTGGCTTCTGCAACAGACGGGCGATGAAGTGCTGGATTATCGTCAGGCCGTGGCGTATTACGATGCGTGCCGCCAGACGGTCGAAGAAGGCGGTAATCATGCTTTTGTGGGCTTTGAGAATCATTTCACACAGATTGTCGATTTCCTTGGGCTTCGTTGAGCCGACAGGGAAAAGACCCGATCACTATCTACGAACAAACCATGACGCAATCCTATAACGCTGATGCCATAGAGGTACTCACCGGGCTTGAGCCGGTTCGCCGCCGTCCGGGGATGTATACCGATACCACCCGCCCTAACCACCTTGGTCAGGAAGTTATTGATAACAGCGTCGATGAAGCGCTGGCAGGCCATGCCAAACGTGTGGATGTCATTCTCCATGCCGATCAGTCGCTGGAAGTCATCGATGACGGTCGCGGCATGCCGGTGGATATTCACCCGGAAGAGGGCGTACCTGCGGTAGAACTGATCCTTTGTCGCCTGCATGCGGGCGGCAAATTCTCCAATAAAAACTACCAGTTCTCTGGCGGTCTGCACGGTGTGGGCATTTCAGTTGTGAATGCGCTCTCGCGTCGTGTTGAAGTCAACGTTAAGCGTGACGGACAAATCTATAACATTGCCTTTGAAAATGGCGATAAGGTCCAGGATCTGAACGTCGTCGGTACATGTGGAAAACGCACCACTGGCACCAGCGTCCACTTCTGGCCGGATGAACAGTTCTTCGACAGCCCACGCTTTTCAGTGTCACGTCTTTCACACCTGCTGAAAGCCAAAGCGGTGCTGTGCCCGGGTGTGGAAATCACCTTCAAAGATGAAGTGAATAACACCGAGCAGCGCTGGTGCTATCAGGACGGTCTGACCGATTACCTGATGGAAACGGTGAATGGCCTGCCGACGCTGCCGGAAAAACCCTTTGTCGGTAATTTCGCTGCTGAAACTGAAGCGGTGGACTGGGCGCTGCTCTGGCTGCCGGAAGGCGGAGAGATGCTGACCGAAAGCTACGTCAACCTGATCCCCACCATGCAGGGCGGTACACACGTTAACGGCTTGCGTCAGGGGCTGCTGGATGCCATGCGTGAGTTCTGCGAATACCGCAATATTCTGCCGCGTGGCGTGAAGCTTTCTGCGGAAGATATCTGGGAACGCTGCGCCTATGTGCTGTCGGTTAAAATGCAGGATCCGCAGTTTGCCGGGCAAACCAAAGAGCGCCTGTCGTCCCGTCAGTGCGCGGCCTTTGTGTCGGGCGTGGTGAAAGATGCCTTCAGCCTGTGGCTCAATCAGAACGTTCAGGCCGCAGAGATGCTGGCCGAAATGGCGATCTCCAGCGCCCAGCGCCGTCTGCGCGCAGCTAAAAAAGTGGTACGTAAAAAACTGACCAGCGGCCCGGCGCTGCCTGGCAAGCTGGCAGATTGTACCGCGCAGGATCTTAACCGCACGGAACTCTTCCTGGTGGAAGGGGACTCCGCAGGCGGATCCGCCAAACAGGCCCGCGATCGTGAGTATCAGGCGATCATGCCGTTAAAAGGCAAGATCCTTAACACCTGGGAAGTCTCCTCCGATGAAGTGCTGGCCTCGCAGGAAGTGCATGACATTTCGGTGGCGATCGGCATCGATCCGGACAGCGCAGATCTGAGTCAGCTTCGTTACGGCAAGATCTGTATCCTGGCGGATGCGGATTCCGATGGTCTGCACATTGCCACTTTGTTGTGCGCACTGTTCGTCAAACATTTCCGCGCGCTGGTAAAACAGGGCCACGTCTATGTTGCGCTGCCGCCGTTGTACCGTATCGATCTGGGTAAAGAGGTCTATTACGCGCTGACAGAAGAAGAGAAAACCGGTGTGTTGGAGCAGCTCAAGCGCAAGAAAGGCAAACCGAACGTGCAGCGCTTTAAAGGTCTGGGTGAGATGAACCCGCTGCAACTGCGCGAGACAACGCTCGATCCTAACACTCGCCGCCTGGTGCAGCTGATTATCAGCGACGAAGATGAACAGCAGACAAATGCCATGATGGATATGCTGCTGGCCAAGAAACGCTCTGAAGACAGGCGTAACTGGCTACAGGATAAGGGCGATATGGCGGATATTGAGGCCTGATGTTGCGAAACGCTTCAGGCCGCAAAGCCTGAAGCGTGTGTCTTACTGTTTACTCTGCTAATGGATGCGTTGCGCGCGGGCTTTTCGCATTTTGCGCGTCCATGTCCGGCCATAGCTTCTCATAACTTACGCCCGTCAGGTCTTCCACAATTTTGCGTGTTTCAGGCGTAACGGCTTCACGTGCCCCTTTGTTTTTCAGTCTCTCGATTTCATCGACAAAGATTTTGTGCGTCTGCTTGTTCAGATGGAAGGTCAGAGCCTGCCAGAGCGCCAGGATCAACAAACCTGCGGTGCCAATAAACAATGTCATGGCGATGGTCTGCACCGCTTCCTGCGGCTGGATTTGGCTGCCCTTCACAAAGCCGCCTTCCTGGAGGATAAAACCGACAACAAAGGTAGCAATCGCCACGGTCGTTTTCCGGGAGAAGGTCATGACGGCAGCGAACAGCCCCTCACGACGTTCGCGGGTGATCATCTCGTCAATGTCCGGAATGAATGGGAAAACGTTCCACGGCGTGAACTCCAGAACACAGCGCCCGATCTGGTAAATCCCGGCAAGGATAATAAGCAACAGGGCTTTTTGTTCGCTAGGGAAGAGATAAATCAGCAGGAATCCACCCAGACAAAGCATCATCAGACTGTAGGCAAACACATACAATTTGGACGGACCAAACTTGATGATGGCAAACCCGGCGACCAGGGTGACCGGCAGACCGATAATACTCATTGAGAGCAGGCTGCCGGCAAATGCAGACGAAACCTGCAGGCAGTAAACACAGAAGAAAACGAAAACGGTGTTGTAGATATCTTTGGCAGTAAAAGAGAGCAGGTAGATAGCCAGATGTTTACGAAATGCCCGGACTTTCAGCGTTGAGAGATATTCTTTAAACAGCCCGAGGATATTGATGCGTGAAGCGGAGCGAGCCTGTTCCAGTTCCGCGAGCATTTCCGGGGTTAATTCACGTTCCCAGGTGACCTTCCAGGAGATCAGTACGCAAATCATAAAGACTACGGCGAAGACGATACCGTTGATCAGATAGGCTTCTGCGCTATCTTCGCCCAGATAGCCAATCAGGAGCCCTGGTATAAAGGTGGCTAAAAACGTACCAGTCGCGGAGAGAAACATACGTCCGGTGGAGAGTTTTGTCCTGGCATTGAAATCTTTGGTCATCTCTGAAGGCAAGGTTTCCCAGGGAATGAGCACCATTGCGGCGATAATTTCGAAGGCGAGATACACGCTTAAATAGAACCAGTAGTTCATCCCGTTGAGCCAAAGCAGGGCATAAACCAGCATCAATGGTGAGCCAATCAGTAAGAAAAAGCGTCGGCGACCAAATTTCTTTCCGAGGGTATTTTTATAAAAGTGATCGGTGAAGGTTCCCACAAACAAGCTGATAATGGCATCGACGATTCGCGCTATGGCCACGATGGATGCCGCTTCAAGCGGAGACAAACCGACAAATGTAGTGTAATAAAACAATAACCATGCGCCAATAACCGTAAAGGCGCCGCCACCCATAATGTCAGTCAGGCCATAGCCGATGCTGACGGGAATAGTAATTTTTCTCTTTGTACCTGTCATATTTTCTCTCACGATTAAATTAATCAGAAATTGAAATAAGAGCGGGCGTTGTTGACACAAATCCCTTTGATCATGCTGGATAAAATATCCATATCTTCTGGCAATTCACCTCTGTCAACCCAGCTTCCAATAAGGTTGCAAAGTATTCTTCTGAAATAATCATGGCGGGTATAAGAGACAAAACTTCGTGAGTCTGTCAGCATGCCAATAAAATTAGAAAGCAAACCCTGGTCGGCGAGCGTAATGAGCTGATTGACCATGCCTCGATGAGTATCGTTAAACCACCATCCGGAACCTAATTGCATCGGGGATTTAATACCGTCATCGCCATTCTGGAAATTAGCCAGTGCGGATGCCACAATATCGTTGTAGCTTGCATTCAGGTTATAAATAATCGTTTTAGGTAGCCCGTTATTTTCTGCCATAGTATTAAGCAGAGCATTAAGACTGGCCGCCAGATTTTCCTGATCGGCAATGGAGTCGAATCCGCTATTAATACCGATGGCGTGATACTGGCGAACATTGTTATTACGTAGCGCGCCAAAATGAATTTGCATCGCCCACGCTTTTTGTTTGTACAACGCAGCAAGTTTTATGAGTATCACGCTGTTCCATGCCTGCATTTCAGTATGGGTGAGTTCACGCTCCAGTCGTGCGACAAACAGGGCATTGGCCTGCTCATCAGTCAGCGGGCGGTAAACTATCTCTACCGGGCCATGATCCGAGATACGGCAGCCAGCGTCATGGAAGTAGTCAATGCGCAGGCTGATAGCGGCGATAAACGAAGCCAGATTCCTGACAGGAATTTCTGTGGCCTGAGCAAGCTGAGAGACGAATTGACTAAAGCGCGTAGGGTCAGCTTCAAAGAGTTCATCCGGGCGAAACGTGGGAAGTACTTTGGTCTTAAACCCTTCTTCCTGCTGAAGAAGTTGATGATATTTTAAATCATCCAGGGGTTTATCAGTGGTGCAAATTACTTCAACGCGTGAGCGCGTTATTAATGCTCTTGGTAGGAAATCATCACTGGCTATTTTTTCATTACATTCATCCATCACTTCCCGCCAGTTTTTATGGCTAAGTGTTTGATGAATTCCGAAATAAGCCTCAAGTTCAAGATGTGTCCAGTGATATAATGGATTGCCAAAGCTCGACTCAACGGTTTTGGCCCAGGCGGCAAATTTTTCTTCAGCGGATTCCGTGCCTGTTATATATTTTTCATGAATACCATTAGCACGCATTGCCCGCCATTTGTAATGATCGCCTGCGAGCCAAAGTTGAGTTATATCGCGAAAAGGTTTGTTTTCAAATATATCTTTGGCTTCCAGGTGACAATGGTAATCAATGATGGGTTGGTTCTTCGCATAACACCTGTAAAGGGTCTGACCTGCTTTGCTGGTAAGCATAAAATTGTCATTAATCAGTGACATTTCGATTCTCTCCTGAATTTTTGCTTGTCCATTTTTAATGATTGAAATGACCTTGGAGTTTTTACGGTATATCTATAAAAATATTAGTCTACTACCATACAATGTTTATTTTTAATAATGTGAGAAAGATCGTGTATTAAGGAAGGTGCGATTTAATCGGTGGGGTTCAGTGGAGTCCTTATCTGTATTAGCCTTACCTTAGCTGAGCTGTAT
>NZ_CBFFRJ010000019.1:0-52663 GCF_965644225.1 Phytobacter sp. V91
AAACGTTTTGGATAAGAGGGGGGGGTAATACGGGCTACAGGTGGTTTACCTGATTTACCGGGCTTGCGTTTTCTGGGGGCTTTGCTGCGTGCCATTTTCATGAATCCCTGCGGAAATTAACATACCGCAGAGTATAAAACGGTATGCCGATCATGAATACCATCGGAACCGCGAAGCGGTGACGCTCGCCCTGTAAGGGCGCTAATGTTCACCCTGGCCCATTTCAGTAAGGTTTATGCCCTCTATTCCAGCGATATCGCCTTTACGCTGATGATTGTGCTGATCAGCGTGGCGCTGCTGGCGGTGATTTCCATTACGCTCTCGGCGGTAATCACCTTGTCACCCTGTCGGCCCATTGTGCGCATGCTGGGGTTCTTGTACCGCCTGCCGCTGTTTATCCCCTTTATTGTTGCCGCGCAGATGATGCGTACCTTCCTGGCCAAAAATGGCCTGATGAACAACACGCTGGTGGCAACCGACCTGCTTACGCCGATGGAGACCGTCTCCTGGCTGGGCTGGAAAGGGATCATCATTACCTTTGTCTGGAAACAACTGGCCTTCGCCACGCTGCTGATTTGCGGCGCGATGGCCTCGCTTGAGCAGTCGCAAATGCTGGCCGCACGCAATCTGGGCGCTTCGCGACCGCGCATTCTGTTCGACATTATTCTGCCGCAGGTGCTGCCTGCTATCGGCGTGGCGCTGGTGTTGTCGACGGTGACCATGATGTCGGTGCTCTCTGTACCGCTGATGATTGGGGTCGGCACGCCGACGATGATGACCGTGGATATGGCGTTTCGCGTCAATTCCTACGGCGACTATGGGGTGGCCAATGCGCTGGGCGTGGTGTCACTGCTGATTTGCGGCGTGCTGTCGTGGTTCTACCTGCGCCATAGCCTGCAACAGAAGGGAGGCGAATAATGAAAGAGGTCAGTATGACACCCGTGAATACGTGGCTGGCAAAAGGGCGGCAAAAATTGAGTGTGAGTCTGCCGCTGCAGACGCTGCTGTTGATTTTTATGCTGCTGGCGATGTTCGGCCCGCTGCTGAACCTGCTTATCTGGACGGTGGCGGAGAGCTGGTTTTTCCCCCATACGCTGCCCAGCCAGTGGGGGCTTAAATACTGGTATCAGGTATTCAGCCCGTACAGCGACGTTTCCGGTTCACTGCTCACCAGCGTGTTTATTGCGCTGCTGTCGGTAGTGGTCTGCCTGCTGATTTTGGTTCCGGCAGGATATGCGCTCTCCCGGCGCGGGATGCCGCTACGGGTGCTGTTTATGCTGCTGTTTTTGATTCCGCAGGCGTTTCCGAACCTGACGGTGTATATGAATATCGCCCGGCTTTTTTATCAGGGGGGGCTGAACGGCACGATCGCGGGGGTGGTGCTGGTGCACAGCGTCCACGGCCTGATGTACTCGGTGTGGATCTGCGTGGCGGCTTTTTCCGCCGTGGACCCTTTGCTTGCAAGGGCTTCACGTAACCTTGGGGCCGGGCCGATTTACACCTTCTGGCATATCGTGTTGCCGCAGGCCTCGCCGGGGATTATTGCAGCCAGTATTTTTGTGTTCCTCGAATCGCTGGATGAGTTTACCGGCACCTTTTTCGTCGGCGCGCCGGATATCACCACGCTGCCGCTGCTGTTGTATAACGCCAGTATGTCGGGGAACTATCAGGTGTCGTCCATTACCGCGCTGATCCTGCTGGTACCATCGCTGCTGTTTATGCTGGTCATCCATAAATTTATGCGCCCGGAGATGCTGTCGAAGCTGGGGAAAGGGTGAGGGGCTGGCTGTACGGGCGAGGGCTTTGAAAACGGGCGCCGGGCTTTTGGCGACGGCGCCCGTTTGAATACGATCAGCGCGATGTACTGCTCTGCGTTTCAGGCAGTTGAATATGCAGAATATGCAGATGGTGCGACAGCTCGCGAAGAATAATCAGGTAGCTGATAAAGTGCGGGTCAGCGGGGAATTCACTTTCCCGCCATGGACTGCCGGAAACCACATCCGCAATCCTGTTGAACACCTCTTCAATATGTTCCTGAGTCAGCGGATTATACCCACCAGCAATTCGTGAAATGTCCTGCAGATAATCGTCAGCACCGTGCAATGTATTGGCAATAGTGTGCAACCCGGTCGCAGCCTGAATATGGTCTTCGATAGTCGCAATCGCCATTTCGACATCATAAGGCGATGGAATATCGTGATGGAAAAACCGTCCGGCGACTGAAGCATAGCCGAAGGGCAGGGCGATCTCCGGAGATGAGAATGTCACCTGCTCTGTGTCAATGGCAAAAAATGCATTATTCATTTGTACCCTTCAAACGTGATTATTTTCGCGCGTCACCTGGGGCCTGAAATAGTCCATTGCAGATAACGGTGGCGCAGGCCAGGTTTTTTTACCATCGAGCCTGGCCAGCAGATCCAGCTACAGGGCTTTATTTAACCATTCCAAAAGGGTCCGGCACGCTATGCCCATTGGCATTATTCCAGAAGTTTTGTAGCACAAAGCTATATTCAGGTAAATTCTGGATAAACGGCTCAAGCATGGCATTCGCACTCTCTTTCTTCCAGTCAGCCTGAAGCTCGCAGGCCAGTGCAAAGGTGGTGACCAGTTCAGCGCCGGCATTCGCCATCCGTGACATGGCGGCATCCGCTTCGTAGCGATTCCAGGCTCCGCAGGCATCGACCACCGGGAAAACCTGATAGCCATCATTGAGCAGTGAAAGCGTCGGGAAGGTGCAACAGGTACCAATGGTTACGCCGGCGATGATGATATGCCGACGTCCTGTACGTTCGACAATCTCTTCAAGCGCCTGACGGAATGTGGGATCTTCATAGGCATTGATAATACCGGTGCGACGATAAATCGGCGTCTCAGGAAACAGTTCTTTTATCTCTGGCAGGGTGTCCCCGTTTTGCCATTGCGCGTTGGAAGAGGTGATCAGCACCGGAGTATTCAGCGCTTTAGCGACTCTCGCCAGACCCGTGACATTACTTTTCAGTTCGGCCAGCGAGGTGACATCACGGGCACCCGCCATTAAACCAATCTGATGGTCTACCAGTAAAACAATCGCGTTTTCCGGGGTCGGTTTATCATGACCAAATCGACCGGCCTCGCGTGCGGCCTGAGGCGTAAATTTATCAGATAAAGATTGATGCGTTACCGGACTCACAATATCTGCCGGGCGCGCAGCATGGGTATCGGACATATTTCTCTCTCTTACTGATTAAAATAACCGCAGGCCATTTATCTTCTGGTGTCCTGCGCGGAAGGTGGCGAAAAGTCGGTGCAAATAAAGCAAAGTGTTTTGTCTGCCACATGATTCGATTGCCTGCGCCACTTTATTAGCAATACCATTAGCAATAAATACGCTCACAATAGATTGATTATCCCGAAAAGAGAGATAATGGACAAAATTCAGTCAATGACGACCTTTGTCGCCGTCGTCAAATCAGGAAGCTTTGTACGGGCAATGGAAAGCACGGGGCTGTCACGTGCGGCCGTCTCACGGCAGGTCATGGAACTGGAACAATCCCTTGGCGTGCGGCTGCTGCACCGCACCACGCGTAAAATCTCCCTCACCGAAGAAGGGCGCGGGTTTTTCCTGCGCTGCCAGGAAATTCTGGCCGCCATTCAGGATGCGGAGAATCAGGTTTGTTCCAACGCCAGCCAGGCCAGCGGGAGACTGAGGATTGGCGCGCCTCAGGATTTTGGCGTTCTCCAGCTTGGCGGACTCTGGGGGCAGTTTATGATCCAGAACCCAGGGGTCAGGCTGGATATCTTTTTGTCAGACCGAAGCGTCGATCCGGTAGAGGAAGGCTATGACCTGGTGGTGCGCATCGGCCATCTCAGCGATTCAACCCTGGTTGCCCGCTTGCTGACCACCACGCGCATGGTGCTGTGCGCATCACCGGATTATCTGTCCCGCTGTGGTTCACCTTCTCATCCGGAGGAACTGATTGACCATGCTACGGTGGCCTACAGCTATTACGGTAGCGGGGATGAATGGAAGTTACAGCCGCCGCAGGGCGCAGTCGTAAAATTTCGCGTGGAACCTAATCTGCATGTCAACAATGGGGCCACGTGCAGGACGCTGGCCCTGGCGGGGCATGGGATCATCCTGCAACCCGATTTTCTGGTTAACAGTGACATCCGCAAAGGCGCGCTTATTGAAGTTTTACCCGACTGGCAGGGCGAATCGATGGGGATTTATGCCATGTATCCCACCCGAAACCTGCTTCCCCTCAAGGTGAAGTTACTGTGCGATTATCTTACCGACGTCCTGCGCATCCCTTCCTGGAGTCGGCATGATGACGACCCCTGGGAGAGACTGCGGGCAGTACCATGATGTCTGTAGCTTTGATCTCGTCCGCATATTCTTTCATTATCACAGGAAAAACCAACAATAAAATGGTATGGTATTTTCAAATAAATGAAACAACTTTTCATTTAAGCGAGCAGACCTCTTATGTGACAAGGATGCCTGTTCAACGGCTAATTTCATACTACCTATCTACGGGTGAATCATGGCTAAAGGTTCTCAGATCCAGTTTAACTTCCATACCACACAGGACGCTCAGACCGGCGCGCGCGTGACGCGTCTGACGCCTCCCGATGTTCTGTGTCATCGCAACTATTTCTATCAAAAATGCTTTACCCGCGACGGCGATAAGCTGCTGTTTGCCGGTGAGTTTGATGGTAACCGCAACTATTATCTGCTGGATCTGAAGACCCAAAAGGCAGTTCAACTGACGGAAGGCAAAGGTGATAATACCTTTGGCGGATTCCTTTCTCCGGACGACCAGTTCCTGTATTACGTCAAAAATGAGCGCAGCTTGCAGCGCGTAACGCTGGCCGATTTTAGCGAGAAAACCGTCTATAGCGTGCCGGAAGAGTGGGTCGGGTACGGCACCTGGGTCGCCAACAGCGAATGCACCAGCCTGGTGGGGATTGAAATCAGTCGTAAGGACTGGACGCCGCTATCAGACTGGAAAATATTCCAGGAGTTTTATCATAGTAATCCGCACTGCCGCCTGTTGCGCGTCGATCTGAACAGCGGAACCTCTCGCGTGATCCACGAGAAAAATGAGTGGCTCGGCCACCCGATTTATCGCCCGTTTGACGACAATACCGTTGCGTTCTGCCATGAAGGCCCGCATGACCTGGTAGATGCGCGTATGTGGCTGGTGAATGAAGACGGCAGCAACGTGCGTAAGGTGAAAGAACATGCGCCGGGTGAAAGCTGTACTCATGAATTCTGGGTGCCGGACGGTTCCGCGCTGATGTATGTGTCTTATCTGAAAGGTCAGCACGACCGCCATATCCGCCGTTTTGATCCACAAACCGGTGAGGATAGCTGCCTGATGTCGATGCCTGCCTGTTCGCATCTGATGAGCAATGAGAACGGAACGTTACTGGTTGGCGACGGTTCCGGCACGCCGGTGGATGTTAAAGATACCAAGAGTCATACCATCGACAACGATCCATGGCTGTATATTTTTGATACCAAAACCTGTCGTTACGCTCCGCTTGCCGCGCATAACAGCTCCTGGCGCGTACTTGATGGTGACCGCCAGGTAACGCATCCGCATCCTTCTTTCTCGCCGGACAATCGTCAGGTGCTGTTCACTACCGACTATGAAGGCCTGCCTGCACTCTATCTGGCAGAAATCCCGGATGCCCTGCTCAGCGCGTTAAATAAGGACTAATCGATGTTTGTATTTAAAAAAGATATTCCCTTACAGGATCTTGGCAGTGGCGTCAGTCGTCGCGTTCTGGCGCACGATGGCAGCATGATGGCCGTTGAAGTCTGTTTCGAGAAGGACGCCGTCGGGCCGATGCATAATCATGAACATGAGCAGCTGACCTATGTTCTGTCCGGTCGTTTTAAGTTCACTATCGGTGAGGAAACTCATGAGGTGAGCGCGGGCGACACCTTATATAAAAAGCCGTACGTTATGCACGGTTGTGTCTGTCTGGAAAAAGGTGTGTTATTAGACACCTTCACACCGCAGCGCAAAGACTTCCTCTAATCCCCACTGTTTGAGTCGTCTCCAGTTAACCCGGTTACCTGAGTTAATCAGTAACCGGGTTTTTTCTGGCTGATTGCCGCCCCGATTTAATTCAACATATGGCGAGACAGCAACAAAAAACCGGTGCAAATGAGTCTAATGCTGGTCACTTAAAAACCTGTCGCCAGAAGCCTTTTTCTGACCAGAGCTCACTCTGTAAGGTTCGGGGAGGTGTTCCGTTCACCTTATGTCCAGCGCTTCCCTGATGCTTCTTCTCCGGTGAACGTGCCAGGGCGGTCAGGCGCCACCGCCCTGGCGACCCGGGCTCTGGCTAAGAAAATCGCCGCTGGCGCGGAATATTCGCCCCATCTCTGGGGCGAACCCCTTCGGGGCCAGCGCAGGCGCTGTTCAAAATTGCTCCCGGCAATTTTGTCCTCCGTTTATTCCTTCAGGCTGTCGGGTCGGGCGTGAGGAAGCGTCCCTGCAAAACACGCCCTGAACCCGCATCCATGCGGGTTCCCCCGGCCTTACGGAAACTCGTCGGCGATTTTCAGCCGGGTTCCCCCACCTGACCTTCACTGCGCTGTATTAAAAGCAAAGCCTGATTAGCTGAAATGCAGAGACTTGCAGCGAGGTTTTCCAGTCCGGCTGAAAATCGATAAGACGTTGGCGGCTGACCGGGACCGCCCGCAGGGAAGCGGGCGGAGGCGATGGCCTGCATGGACGCAGGCTTGAGACTCTGGTGAAAGGTTGCCGGTTACACCTTAAGCGAGCGGCATTATGCTAATGAGCACCGGTTTTTTACATTTGAGAATGTTTATTTGCGGGGTTCTCAGCCGTTATGGGCTGAGAGCTCGCAATGGTATTACGGTTTTTGTGTCGCGCTAACCAGGGGGTTGGCTTCAACGGCTGGCGTATCGAAGATTTTGCCGCAGACTTTGCTGTTGCCCCAGCACTCTTCATACGGATAACCGATCAGCTCTTCCATCACCGCGCGGACTTCCGGCTGAACCTCGCTGATTGTGCCGCCTGCCTTGATACGCGCCACTTCAGCCAGCACAACTAAGTGCGATTTGCGGTTCAGTTTCATCTGATGGCTGAATACTACGGCCATCAATGCCAGTGAAATAACCCCGACGCAGAACACCAGCGCAATCGCCAGAACGGCGCTTTCAGGCTGAGTATGTGACTTCGACTGAAAACCGTAGAAGTTTAAAATCGCGCCCATCACAAAGACAATCACCGAGCGCGCCAGTTTACCGGAGAAGGTCATGGCCCCGGCGTAAATGCCTTCGCGGCGACGGCCGGTAAAGGCTTCATCGATATCGGCCAGGAAGGTGTAAACCGTCCACGGAATGTAATAGACGCCGCCAGTCCCGATACCAAAAATCACGGTAATGGTCAGCATCGCGGCGGTTGTGTACTGCTGAGGCAGGTGCAGGAAGTGCAGCAGGCTGTAGCAGATAACCGAGAATATGACGATGCCGATGGCCAGAATGTAAGGCTTGCTGAAGCCGTGCTTCACACAGATGCCAATGAAAATAGCTGTCGATAACAATTGCAGGAGGGAGTTCAGGCTACTCAGCCCTGCCACCATTGCCGGATCATATTGCAGAACGAAGATGACGAAATAGGTAAATACTGAAGCGAACAGCCATTCAGCGCCGAAACCGCACAGATACATGCCCAGATGTTTGCGGAATACGCGTAAATGGAACGTGGACTTCATGTCACGCACCAGCGTCAGCATAGTTTTGCCCAGCGTCATTTTCTTCTCAGCCACTGGCGCGGTTTCTTCCACCGGACGTTCCCAGGACGATAAATACAACATGCCGATGGCGATAAACAGAATGGCACCGTAAGTGAGTGCGGTGTAGAAGAACGGCACTGCGGAGTCTTTGCCATAAATCAGGATGAACTGACCGGGGATAAATGCCGCCAGGAAGTTCGCCATTTTGCCGAAAATCGCTTTGTAGCCGGTCAGTTTAGAGCGTGCCGAGAAATCAGTGGTCATTTCAGTGGCCAGCGTTTCGTAAGGCACCATCACCGAGGTGTAAATCAGTTCGAAGAGTACATAAGTGGAAAGGTAATACCAGAAACCGAAGCCTTCGACCCATAACAGCGGGTAGAACATCATCAAGGGCACGCCGAGTAAAATAAAGAAACGGCGTCGACCAAAGCGTTTGCCAAGGCGTGTTTTGCCGAAGTTATCCGAAAGATAACCCATCAGCGGGTTACTGATGGCATCAATGATACTGGCTACCGAAAATATTGCTGACGCCTCCAGCAGCGTCAGGCCGCAAAACGTGGTGTAGAAATAGAGTAACCAGATGCCGGCGATCGCCAGTGCTCCGCTGCCCAGAAGATTCCCACCGCCATACGCCAGCTGGTGTCTGAAAAGAATTGGTTTTTCTACGTTCATAGAATTGTCATCCTGGATTACCCTGCAAAAATGAACCGCTGTTTTGTTTTTGTTGATACTGTATTTTATATATCTGTAGGTAATGAATAGATGTGAATCAGTTCACATTTTTAGGCGGGGATAGATCGGTAATCGGTCAATTTTGAGAGGTGCGTAACAATATCATTCATAATATGCATAGTTCATGGAACTATCCGGAATGGTCTCCTCCGTGAAAAATTAGTGTGTAGCAGAGGGACTCACATCACAGAATCAGTTCTCTGCGCTGGATGAACCAGAATCCGCTCACCAGAACCTGTTTCAAACGGACTTTGGCTACTGAAGCATCATCAGCAACCGGGTAAGGTGAGAAACTTACTGCTCTGGGTTTTCAACATTGCGCCGCAGGTTAAATGGCTAATTGATTTTTATCATATTCAAAACCGCATGATCAAATGTGTATTTTTACACATTGCTATAGGCAATAAACGATATGGCCTTTGCCGATTTTGCATTAATCAATTTAGTTTAAGTGTGTATAATTAAGAGCGAGGTAATCCAGGTGGTAAAAACATAATGCAATAATTTGTATTCATTGGATATATTATAATAATCAAGGGTGGCATACCAGTATGTTGAAGAACTTCACTTTCATTCGAGTCTGTGTGGTGACTGATAATTCTTATTTATACAGTGGGATAAAAGAACTTATTGAATACACACAATGTTTTAAATCCTGTCTGCATACCGTAAAGATGACAAGTGAGATGCCAGATGTGGTGGCTTATTCGAAATCAAGAACCTTTGATATCATCATAACGGATAACTACTACTTACGACTCTCCATTTTGCAGAAAAGGCTGAAGAACACCCTGGTATTACCGGATAGCTATGATGTGTTACAGTATTTAAAGTGTTTTGACTCTTTAAGCGATGATGCAAAAATAAAATCAGAACGCGCTATAAAAAAACTCTCATTAAGAGAGAATATTCTTTTTTCGTTATTCTCCACCGGAGTTCATGACGATAATATTTCAACGGTTCTCAGTATTTCAAAAAAAACCGTAAGCGCACATCGGCGAAATATTTTGGAAAAATTAAAATTAAAAAACAGAAATGAGCTGTATTTATTTGCACTGGCTTCACGTGGGGAGATTAAATGACCATCAGGATCGTAGGATTAGGAATCATACTGCTCGCATGCTTCTTAATCCCTTTCGTCTTCCTTTACTTAAATTACAAGCATCATTTAAAAAATGACATTAACCCGAGGGGCAAATCCAAATGGCTTATGTTTTTCCTTCCCCCTGGCTGGCACTAATACTTATCCGGTAAGTTTTTCATATCCAGAGGCTTACCGCGTTTAATTGAAATATACCCACCATCGCTCAAGTCTTTTAATACTTTGCTAAGTGAACTGCGGGATAGAGAACTTCGGCTTAAAATATAGGTAAAGATTGACGTTTTTGCTCTTTCATTGGGCGGATTATCCCACAAAACTTCAAGGTTGTTTTTTATTACATCATAGGCGCAGCGGGAAGAAAATTTTTCATCCCTTTTGAAGTAAGACTTCACAAGGGATGAAGTTATAATAAACACTTCCCGCCATAAGTTATGACTGTTAATCATCTCATGGAATTTCTCTCGCTCGAATGCTATCAACTTACAGTTCATTGTGGTTTTTATGTAATGATAACAATCATCTGAATGCAGGATACTCAAACCTAACACCTTGGGTAACTTCATTGTTAACAGCAGAAGATCATCAATTGTCCGGTGGATATCAACCTCACCCTCAGTAAGATAGTAGACATATTTCTTATCACGGGATTTAAAACTTATCTTTTGGTTTTTTGAAGCATAGATAACAAATGAACCACCAATATCCCAAAGTGACGGGACAATCTTCTCAATTGCTGATGTTGTTAATTTACTGTCAATGTTTTAGCTGTGTGTGGTTAATGATTGAAAAAGTTTATATTATGTTTTTTATCATAATTTGTTTTTTGATAATTTCAAGCGGAAGTTTATTTCACGGTTAGAGTAATGATGATATTTAATAATATCAGAACTAATTATTATTTGATGCAGTCTTTATGGCTGTTTATATAATTTGATACAAATATTCTTTAAGTGTCCTTATTTGCAGCGGGAAATGTATTTTTATCACCATAATCCCCGGGCGGGTTCACTGGCGGCGGTGAGGAAAATTTACAGTGACACCAGGCCATCCAGTGCGACATACGGCAACCCGTTTGAGCCGCGTTCAATACTACCACGGACGCCATACCCTTTTGCCAGGGTGTGTTCAGTGATGACCGACTCGGGGTCGCCGCTCGCAATAAGCTGGCCATCTTTAAGCATCACAATATGGTCGCCGTGGCGCAGGGCGATATTAATATCGTGCACCACGATGACCGTGACAATATCGCGCCCTCGCGTCTCCCGTGCAACCTGCTCCATGACGTGAAATTGATAGTTTAAATCCAGCGCGCTCAGCGGCTCGTCGAGCAGTAATAGCTGTGGTTTACGCACCAGTGATTGCGCCAGGCCCACCAGTTGCTTTTGCCCTCCGGAGAGTTGGTCAAGGAACTGCATCGCCAGGTGTGTGATCCCCAGTTGTTGCAGAATCGCCATCACCTCTGCCTGATTTTCATCGCCCCCCGATGCCCGCTGAGCAACAATGATTGACTCCAGCACATGCAAATGTACCCCCTGTGGCAGCGACTGGGGCAAAAAGACCACCTGCTGCGCTCGCTGAGCAAAGGCCATCGTTGACAGATTATCGCCGTTTAGCACCACGTCGCCTTGCGCGGGATTCAGTCCGGCCAGCGCGCGCAGCAGCGTCGACTTACCGCAGCCGTTTGGCCCGAGTAGCACGGTAATTTTCCCGCGCGGCAGGATGGGAATATCAAGATTGCGAATGACCGTTTTCCTGCCATATCCGGTGGTGAGCTGATTAAGCATGAGTCCGTTCATGATACTGTCCCGCGATGGCGCAAAATAATGCTCAGGAAGAAAGGCACGCCGACCAGGGAGGTCACAATCCCAACGGGAATAATGACGCCCGGAACAATATTTTTAGAGGCGACAGAGGCAAGCGACAATACCAGCCCGCCGGTTAATACGCTGCCGGGCAGGTAATAGCGGTGATCCTCACCAAAAAGCATGCGCGAAATGTGCGGTGCAACCAGTCCGATAAAACCAATGGGGCCGACAAAGGCCACCGACAGCGCGGCGAGTAAACTAATGCGTAGCAGCGATCCCAGCCGCAGGCGGCGAACGTTAATGCCAAAGCTCATGGCCCTTTCTTCGCCAAGGCGCAGCGCGGTGAGCTTCCAGGCATTCCTCAGCGATAGCGGCAGCACGCACAGAAATGCCAGTCCCAGAATACCGAGTTTTTGCCAGGAGGCTCGCGCAAGGCTGCCCATCGTCCAGAAGACCAGCCCCTGAAGCGTGTCCTCATCGGCGATAAACTGCATCATTGAGACCAGCGCATTAAAGGTAAAGACCAGCGCAATACCAAACAGTACCACGCCGGAAGTGGCGACTCGCGTCCAACGACCAATAGCATCCAGCAGCAGAGCGGAGAGCAGGGCGAAAACAAAGGCGTTTGCCGGGATAAACCACTGATCTGTCACGCCCGGAATGCCCAGCCCCAACACGATAGCCAGCGCCGCACCGAATGCTGCCGCCGATGACACTCCCAGCGTAAACGGACTGGCGAGAGGATTGTTGAGAATGGTCTGCATTTCTGCACCTGCCAACCCTAATGCCATACCAACCAACAACGCCATCAGCGCGTAGGGCAGACGGATTTCCCAGACAATAATTTTCATCCCGGTGCTGACACTCTGCGGATATACCAGCGTCTGCAATAAATCAGGCAGGGTCAGTCCGGATGGGCCAAGCGTGAAATCGAGCAGCAGCGAGGCCAGAATAGCCAGTAAAAGAACGCTCGCCAGTGATAAACGCTGGCGCAGTACCTGGCGATAGCGCTCGTGTACATCCGTCGTAATATCAGTCATTTGGATGGCTGCAGTATTTCGCTGATTTGCGAGTCAGTCAGATGCAGGCCAAAGAAGATGCGATAAAAATCCCGCGTCTCTTTTGCCATATCGATGTCGGTAAAACGTTCCGGGTAGAGCGCTTTCGCCAGCCACAAAAATTGCAGCGCCTCTTCGCTGGTTTCGCGACACCACCAGAACATACCTTTCGGGTTCACGACAACCCGGTGATGGATTACCGCGTCAACGCCCGCCCACTGTGCTGAGGTATTTATCTCATCGGCGTCACGCTTGTTCATCGCGACAATCACCTGCGGATTGACATCTACCACCTGTTCCAGCGCTACTTCCCCGGCGCTGCGCTTGTTGGGGCCAAACCAGCTCTCTGCCACATTGGTCGCCCCCGCCAGATCCATCCAGTCCTGGTTCAGCGAAGGACGACCCGTTGTGGTTAGCGGATTGCCCATACTGTGATAGACGCGAACGCGTGCGTCTGCCGGGAGATCTTTCAGGCGTGAGGCCACCAGGTCGACGTTATGGGCGAAATACTGCTCGTAGGCCTGTGCTTTTTGCCGCGCGTCTGGCCCGAGTGCGTCACCGGTTTTCAGTACCCGCTCGCGCAGGGCAGACATGGAGTTGGCTTTAAACGCCAGTACCTGAACGCCCGCCTGTTCAAGTAATTCCGGGCGAGCGATCTTCATGCTTTCCGGTATGAACAGCATTTGTGTGCCCAGCGAAATGATTTGTTCCGGGTTGAGTTCGCTGCCGTTGTGCATGCTCACTACCGGCACATCATTGATGTGCGGCAGGCTCTGGCGAAACAGGGGTATCTGTTTGGCAACGGCGGATGTCCCCACCAGATTATTGCCGTAGCCGAGCATGGTGATGATGGTGTTTTGCGCAGGCCAGGGTGAGGTTATCCGTACATCGGTGTTTGGCAGGGCGCCATGCAGACCGTTGCTCAGAAAGGCGCTGACGACAAGCGCCAGCGCGGGAAAACGAGGAATTCGCATTAATGCCTCACTCAAAAATTGAAGGTCACGGAGGCGCGCACTTCGCGACCGCTGCCGAGGAATGCGCTGGGGGAACCGCCGTCGCCGTCGGTGCCTGACGGGAAGATAGATGCCCAGTAATGCTCGTTAGTGACGTTATTTACCGCCACACGGAAGGTTGTTGGCACGGCACTGATTTTTGTGGTGTAGCGGGTGCCTAAATCCAGTGTGGTGTAGCTATCGGCCCACGCGGTATTGGTGTCGTTGGCGGCACGTTTTCCCGTGTAATGGACGTTGGCGCTGTAAACCCACTGTGGCATCGACGGCAGACTATACTCGACCAGCATATTGGCCTGTACTTTCGGCACGCCGACCACCCGCTTGTTACTGGTGCTGTCAGAGACGGTATCCTTCAGTTTCGGATCAAGGAAGGTGACGCCGCTGTAAATGTTCAGCCCTTCGTAAACGCGCCCTGTCGCCGTCAGCTCCAGGCCGTTATTGACCTGATTACCTTGCTCTTTGTAGACCATGTCGGTGCTGTCGACATAGGCAAACGGACGTTCGAGGCGGAATAACGCGGCGCCGAGATTCATTGTGTTGACGTCGGCTTTCAGGCCGATTTCATATTGCTGGCTGCGATACGGAGAGAGCGTCTGACCGGCATTTTTCAATCCGCTATCCGTAGGTGCAGTGCCGCCTTGCTCCAGAGAATCGGCATAGCTGATATAGGCCATCAGTGTGGGCGTGATTTTGTACATTAACGCGGCGTTGGGGCTTAAACCATCCTGATTAATCTCTTTGGTTTTATTGCCTGAGGTATTGAAGTTTTGCGTCTGCAGCCAGCTCTGGCTGAGATAAAACATTGCTGACCACTGCGGGTTAAAGGTCAGGGTATCGCCCAGCGTGATGCTCTGCTGTGTGTTTTCACTGGATTTATAGCGCGGGCCATCGGTGTGAATTTGGCCATCGCCTGGTTCGGTCATCCCGGATGGATGGTACATGTTGCTGGTGCCAAGGTTATAACGCTGTGTTGTGCCCAGGCTGCTGTAAATGGACCAGACGTACCCGGTGGTAGACAACGCCAGATCGTGCTCAAGGGAGCCGGTTTCAATATGACCGTTGAGGGTGGCGGTGTTGCTCAGAACGCGGAAACGTCCGGCGGCGCTGGCGTCGCTCATTGAGCGTCTGATGTCGCCATCGCTGTTCAAAATGGCGCTGGAAACAGAACGCATCGCGCGATCGGCCTGTTGCCAGCCCACTCCGGCGGTTACTGACCAGTCATCATTGAGATAATGAATGAGCCGGGTACTGAGTGTCTCGGTCGTCAAATCATTACCTGCGGTGTCCAGCGTCAGATTTTTATTCTTCGGATTCGGCGCGGAAGGTAGCTTGATGTCCGCGCCATAGCTGAAACTGCCGGGGTAGCCTTTCTGAATAAATTCGTAGTGGCTGGCATCCAGCTGCAACTGCGTACCCGGCTGAATATTCCAGTCAAAGGCGACGGCCAACAGTCGGCGTCGCAGGGTGCTGTCGTCGATATTGCCTTCGCCTTCTTCATTGAGGGCATTGATGCGATAGCCGAATTTGTTGTCGTCATCAATATGACCACCCAAATCAATATGGCCGCTGACGGCGCTCCGGCTCTGGTAGCCGAGAGTCACTTCACGCAAGGTCTGTTCGGTCGGGCGTTTGGCGACAAAATTAAACTGTCCTGCCGGGCTGGCTGGGCCATAAAGCGCACCCGTCAGGCTGTTGAGGACATCCAGGCGTTCAAGCATCTCCACCGGGAAGGCGGTGGTGGAAACAATATTCAGCCCATCGAGACGGCTGTTTGCCACCACGCTGCCCTGCATACCACGGCTTTGCGGTCGGCCCACATCCATCCCGCCACGCGCCTGCATCTGTGTGCTCGGCGAATACTTCAGCAGTTCCGAAACGCTTTTGGCCTGCTGGTTTTTAATCATCTCTTTGGTCACGGTGGTGGAAGAATAGGGTGTATCAACCCAGGCTTTATTTCCCAGCGGCCCAACGTCGATATCGTTCGTTTTAAATCCGGCACCTGCAGCCGTTGTTTTTTCCCTGCTGGATGTATTGCCGGTGACAATGATTTCGTCTTGTTGATTGTCTTTTGCAGAAGCGCCAGGCGGCGTCAGGGAGACAAGTAACGGTATTAGCGCCACGATTTTAATGAGATTCTTCACGACATTCCCTTCGTTATGTAAATGTTTATATTACGATCTGAGTGGTGTTTCAAAAGATGATCGTGATCATAATCATTTGCGTTATCGACTGGTTGGCCGGTAATCCCTTTTAAAATTAAGCTGATAGCCAGAATCAGATGATGCGTTGAAAATGCTGTATCGCCAGGCAACGCTATAGTGAGGTCGTTGGCGAAAAAATTAGTGTTTATCAGAATGTTGCCGATAACAGCCTCATTGACACTCTATTTTCAGGGAGAAAGGGTAAATGAATCTGGCAACGTATCTCGGTAAACAGGTGCTTGGTGTTCTGGCCGGTTATCAGCAGGGCAAGGTGGTTATCCACGTCTGCGGCGTGTTTATTCAGGCTGATAATAGTCTGAGGGTTTACTTCCCCAAAGGGCATTCGTTTTCAACGGGTGACCTGGTTACCCTGCACCTGGATAATCGTTCCGGCGTTGATGAGTTCGATGCGCAAATCAGCGTATACCGCGCTTCCTATAAAGGCCGGATTATCAGCCACGAAGAAGACTGGGTGGTTATCACGCCGCGCGAATGTCAGTTGATCCATGGGATGAGCCTGGTGCTCGACATACGGGAAGAGGGGTATCAGTTCCCGGTTGATGAGCGGCCCGAACTTCCGGTGCCTTTTACCGCCTTGCAAGAGATGCCGGAGCCTGAAGCTAAGGACGCGGTGAATAAGGTGGGCGTGCTTATTACGATGGCCAACGAGCAGCCACATACGACGGTGCTGGCATTTTTATCGTCGGTTGATGATGACATTTTTATCATCACCTTCCCCGGCATGTTTAAGTCCACTTTGCTTAAGCGTAATCCGCACTGCTTTTTTGCGATGGATGAGCGGGCGCATTATACCTTCGAGCGGGCGATAGAGTGGAACTACACCATCGTGGAAGGCGAGGCCTTTCGGGTGCCCACGGACAGCCCGCTGTATGAGACAATCCGCGAGGAATTTATCCGTAAAAACCCCTGGGAAATGGGCTTTTTCCTGCAGTCTGATATTGAAATGTACCATATCAAACGTCGGCAGCTGGTCTGTTCCGGCTCGCAAGGGTCAGTGCGCTAATTTCAGAGAATCAGGCCACCGGGCGTGCGGTGGCCGTCGATTGAGCGTGTCTGTCGTAACTGCGCTAAATTTTGTCCTGCGTCTGTAGCGCTTTTTTTACCGCGCCGAGCATCTCATCAGAAAGTGGGGAACTGGCCGTTGCGCGGGCGAGGGTCAGGCCGCCAATCAACATCGCCAGTTGTACCAGCGCCTGCTCCCGGCGTTCGCTTTCATCTTCACACTCTGACACCGACTCCAGGCGTTGCAGCATATTGGTTACCCCATTGAGGTAAACCGCGCAGATTTTTTTGTCCGCATCTTCACGCGCAACATCGCTGGCTAACGCCGTCACCGGACACCCTTCTCCGGCACCGTCCCGGTGGGAGCCCGACAGGTAAAACTCTGCCAGGGTTGCCAGATTATTGCAGCCAGGCTGCTGGCTCAGTGTCTGCCAGCGGGCGGCTGACTCCTCAAGCGCTTGCTGGCTGGCAATGGCGACGAGTTCATCTTTGGAGGCGAAATGGCCGTAAAACCCGCCATGGGTTAAGCCAGCGGCGGCCATCAGATCGTTGAGGCTGACCCCGGTGATACCGCGTTCACGAAAAAGCCGTGATGAGACCTGGATAATCTCTTCGCGATTACGCTCCATTTGCTGTTTTGATACTCGGGCCATTACCTTCTCCTGACTTAGTCGGGCATTATCTTAGGGCATGGAAAATGCATACTCAACCGATGATGCCCGTTGCGGCCAATCAGGCCTTCGGTGGATACGCGCGGAGCATGCCGCTGTTTTCGCCGCCCTGAGCGCGCGGCAGGGTACCGGCGATTTGCTCGTGCGGCGTCCCATAGGTGACAGCACTTTCGGCATCCAGCAGTGCCACCTGTGAATCACTCAGCGTCACATCCAGCGCCAGTAAGGTGTCGTTAAGTTGCGCGACGGTGCGGGAGCCGAGTACCGGGATAAGGCTGGTGCTGGCGCGCTCAGCTTTGTATCTGAGCTAGGCGATAGCGACCTGTACCGGCAGGACTTGCAGCTCCTGGGCGATAACGAAGATCCTGTCCAGCAGCCCGGTGCCTTCTTCTTTACGCACCAGCCGGCCTGCGAACCCGGTCAGACGGCCTTCATTGCTTTTGCGGTATTTGCCCGTCAGCAGACCGCCGCCCAGCGGCGACCACAGGGTGGCGGCCAGCCCCAGCGCCTCGGCCATCGGCAGCAGTTCGCGCTCTGCGGTGCGCTGGGCGAGGCTGTACTCCACCTGGATCCCGGCGATGCGCGACCAGCCGCGCAGTTCCGCTATCGTTTCGGCGCGGGCAATTCGCCAGGCGGGGAAGTTTGATAATCCGGCATAGAGAATTTTGCCTGAGCGCACCAGGTCATCGAATGCCCGCACAATCTCTTCCAGCGGCGTTAACTGGTCGTCGAAGTGCGCCCACAGCAGATCGATGCGATCGGTATTAAGCCGTTTCAGGCTCTGCTCCACCGAGGAAATCATATTCTTGCGGCTGTTGCCGGTACCAGAGATGCTCGCTCCGGCTGCGGCCCCCAGCGTATATTTTGTCGCGACCACAAAGTGGTCACGTTCAGCGGCGATAAATTCGCCCACCATCTGTTCTGACTGACCAAACTGGTAGGAATCCGCGGTATCGATAAAGTTGCCGCCCGCGGCGATATAGCGGTCAAACACCTGCTTTGCTTCGGCTTTTTCAGAGCCATAGCCCCAGCCAGTACCAAAATTCCCTGTACCCAGCGCCAGTTCGGAAACCCGCAAACCGGTGTTACGACCAAAGGTAGTGTATTTCATTGCGTAGCCTTTTAAATGTTGGTTGACATTTATTATATATGTCATTCATCATCTATAAAAGCAAGCATGTTTACTTTTCACCCACCAAACTGAGATGAGAGCCGAAATGACCCTGACTCCTGCTGTTCTGATAACCGGTGCCTCTTCCGGCATTGGCGCTGTTTATGCTCAACGTTTTGCTGCGCGAGGGCACAACCTTGTGCTGGTCGCCCGCGATGTCTCCCGTCTGGAAGCCCTGGCTGAACGTCTTCGTACGCAATTTGCCATCGCGGTGGATATCCTGGCGGCGGATCTGACTCAGCCAGTGGATGTTGAGCGCGTGGCGCAACGATTACGCGACGACCAGCAGATTGGCATTCTGGTCAATAATGCCGGTATGAGCCTGTCGGGGACCTTTGCCACTCAGACCTCCGCGGATATCAACCGGCTGCTGGCGGTGAACCTGTCTGCGGTTGTCACCCTGGCCCATGCCATTGCCCCACGCCTGGCAACGGCGGGCGAGGGAGCCATTATCAATATCAGCTCCGTGGTCGGGCTGGCTCCGGAATTTGGGATGACGGTATATGGCGCAAGCAAAGCGTTTCTGCTGTTCCTCTCTCAGGGGTTGAGTCTTGAACTCGGGAGCAGCGGAGTCTACGTGCAGGCCGTGCTGCCCGCCGCCACCCGCACTGAGATCTGGCAGCGTTCCGGCGTGGATGTCGACACGCTCAGCGGGGTTATGGATGTCGAAGAGCTGGTGGATGCGGCTCTGGTGGGCTTTGATCGCCGTGAAGCTGTCACCATTCCACCGCTGCATAACGAACAGCAATGGATCAGTTTTAATCAGGCCCGCCAGGCGATGCTACCCGAATTCCGTCAGGAACATCCGGCTGCGCGTTATCTGAATACCAGCGAATAAAAACCGTTCGCCTGCGCGAACATCAGTGCCTCAATCAGGCCCAAAGACAGGAAGGTATCACTATGTCTGACTCGACGCTTTTTACCCCGTTTTCACTCAAAGGACTGACGCTGCCCAACCGCATCGTGATGGCGCCAATGACCCGTGGCATGGCGCCGGATGGCGTGCCCGGTGAGGCTAATGCGCAATATTACCGCCGCCGTGCCGAAGGGGCCGTTGGCCTGATCCTGACCGAGGGCACGGTGGTCAATCGTCCGGCATCACGGAATATGCCTGGCATTCCGTTCTTCCATGGCGAGCAGGCCCTGGCGGGATGGCAACAGGTGGCTGACGCCGTGCATGCGGCAGGCGGACGTATCGGGCCGCAACTCTGGCATACCGGCTCAACGCGTGCCGGGGAGTGGCAGCCGGATGCGCCGGTTGAAAGTCCTTCCGGGCTGGTCGGGCCGGATGACCCGCGCGGTGTGGCCATGAGTGAAGAAGACATTGCCGACACCGTAGCGGCGTTTGCTCAGGCAGCTGCAGATGCAAAACGTCTTGGCTTTGACACCCTGGAACTGCACGGCGCTCATGGCTACCTGATTGACCAGTTCTTCTGGTCCGGCACCAATAAACGCAGCGACGCCTGGGGCGGAGCCACCATCGGCCAGCGCGCCCGCTTTGCCGCAGAAGTCGTGCGGGCAGTGCGCGCCGCCGTGGGGCCAGAGTTTCCCCTGATCCTGCGGGTCAGCCAGTGGAAACAGCAGGACTATGCCGCGCGTCTGGCAAATTCTCCTGAAGAAATGGCGGCCTAGTTATCCCCGCTGGTCGAGGCGGGTGTGGATATCCTGCACTGTTCGCAACGCCGCTTCCAGGAGCCTGAATTCCCGGATATTGACGGCAGCGAAGGGCTGAATTTTGCCGGATGGGCCAAAAAAGTGACGGGGGCAGCAACCATCAGCGTCGGATCTGTAGGGCTGGCGGATGATTTCTTTGGCGCCTTTGGCGGCCAGGGGGCAGGAACGACGGTGCTGGATAACCTCTACGCCCGCATGGAGCGTGAAGAATTTGATCTGATAGCCGTAGGGCGCGCGCTGTTATCTGATGCCCGCTGGGCTCAGAAAGTACAAGCCGGGCAGACTGACGCCCTGCATGGGTTTAACGCAGCGGACCTGGCATCGCTGGTATAGCGCCGGGTTATCTTGCCAGTCAGCAGGTAGAAAGATGATGAATACAAAAGCTGTCGCCTCATCCCCAACGATGAAAGCCTTGCTGCTTAAGGGCTATGGTGGCCTGAAGAGCCTCGATTTTGACAGTATTCCCCGCCCGACCATAGGGGCAGACGAAATCCTGGTGCAGGTGCATGCCGTGGGGTTGAATCCCATTGACACCATGATCCCAAAAGGGATGTTTAAGCCGGTGCTCAAATTCCGGTTACCTGCGGTGATGGGAAGCGATCTTGCGGGCGTGGTGGTAGAAACCGGCTCTGCGGTCACGCGGTTTAAAGCGGGCGATGCCGTATTTGCCAGTGTATTCGATTCACAGGCGGGTTCACTGGCTGAATATGTGGCGGTGCCGGAGCATGCGGCAGCGTTAAAACCTGAACGACTGGATTTCGTGCAGGCCGCATCTTTGCCGATGGTGGCGCTGACCTCATGGCAGGCGTTTACTGAACGCACCACCCTTAGCCCCGGAGATAACGTCTTTATTCCTGCCGGTTCCGGTGGAATAGGCTCCGTAGCCATTCAACTGGCGAAATATCTTGGTGCAACGGTGGCGACAACCACCAGTGCTGCCAATGCCGGGTGGGTAAAAGCTCTGGGTGCCGATGAGGTGATTGATTACCGGCAGCAGCAGTTTGCCGATGTTCTCAGTCACTACGATATCGTGTTGGGTACGGTCAGAGGCGACGGCAATGAAAAAGCGCTGAGAATACTCAAACCACAGGGCAAGCTTATCTCGCTGACTGGCCCGCTCGATGCGGCCTTTGCCCGCCAGCGGGGAATGAATTTTCTGCTGCGCGGCATCATCGGGTTGCTCAGCAGACGCATGATGAAGCTGGCGGAAAAACATCAGATTGATTATTCATTTCTGTTTATTCGTGCCGATGGTCAACAACTGGCAGAGATTGCCGGGCTGATCGACGCAGGTCATATCAGGCCGGTGATTGATAGCGTTTTTCCTTTTGCTGACAGCAAAGCGGCGCTGGACTATCTGGCGCAAGGGCATGCTAAGGGAAAAGTCGTGGTGACCCTGTCAGAACCCTGAGATTTTTATCCAGGCAGCCATCCTGAGAAGCGAAGACAGTAAAGGGCAGAATATCTGCCCTTTACTCGATCATTTAGCTCAGGTCTTCACCGTTTGAGGCGATGACCTTTTTATACCAGCCAAAACTCTTCTTGCGCGCACGTTTGAGCGTTCCGTTGCCCATATCATCCTGATCGACATAGATAAACCCATAGCGCTTGGACATTTGCGACGTACTGGCGCTGATCATATCGATAGGTCCCCACCAGGTGTAACCGAACAGGTTTACGCCATCGGCAATCGCCTCCTGCATTTGCTCAATATGCAGACGTAAATAATCGATACGATAATCGTCCTGAACCATGCCTTCGCTGTCTGGCACATCGACAGCGCCCAGCCCGTTTTCTGCCACAAACAGTGGTTTCTGATAACGGTCATACAGTTGATTCAGCGCCAGGCGCAGCCCTTGCGGGTCGATTTGCCATCCCCAGTCACTCTCCGGCAGATGTGGGTTACGGATCCCGCCGGTGATCAGGTTGCCTTTCACGCCCTGCAGCTTCTGCGGATGTGCGCTGATGGTGCTGGACATGTAATAGCTGAACGACACAAAGTCTACCGGGTACTGGCGCAGGATCTCGTCATCGCCGCGCGCTTTCTCCAGAACCACCCCTTTTGCGGCAAACATTCTGTCCGACCAGGCCGGATAGGCGCCGCGAGCCTGAACGTCGCTGAAGAACAGCGACACGCGCTGGGCTTCTTCACATGCCTGAAGATCGTCCGGATGGCAGGTGTGCGGGTAGAGGATCTGGTAGCTGATCATACAGCCTACCTGTGAGCCGGGGATAATCTCATGGCAGGCTTTGGTGGCCAGCGCGCTGGCGACAAACTGATGGTGCGCCCCCTGATATTTCGCCTGTTCCAGGGCCGGGTGATCCTCTTCAATGACCCCCACGCTGACATAGGGATGGTGCTTCACGCAGTTGATCTCGTTGAAGGTCATCCAGTATTTCACTTTTTTGCGATAACGCTGGAACACGGTCGTGGCAAAGCGCAGGTAAAAATCAATAATCTGGCGGTTTGGCCAGCCGCCGTACTCGGTGACCAGCGTCAGCGGCATCTCATAGTGCGACAAAGACACCACCGGTTCGATATTGTGGCGACGTAAGGTATCAAAAACACGATCGTAAAAGGCCAGACCGGCTTCATTCGGCGTGGTTTCATCCCCGCGTGGGAACAGGCGTGTCAAGGCAATCGACATGCGAAAACATTTAAAACCCATCTCGGCAAACAGGGCGATATCTTCTTCATAATGATGATAGAAATCGTTGCCCCGGCGTTTGGGGTAGTATTTTTTACTGTCCGGGTTTTGTGCTTCGGCGACCTGGGCGTGGGTCATCCCTGCCCACTGATCGAGCCAGCGTTCTTTGGGCGCGGTGTTATCAAAAATAAACACATCGGAAGCAGACAGCCCTTTGCCGTCAACATCATGTGCCCCTTCCAGTTGGTTGGCGGCGGTTGCACCGCCCCACAAAAAGTCTTGCGGAAATGATTTAGAAAAAGTCACTAACTCCCCCTTACACAGCCACGGCTGTCAGTTGCAAAAATGGCGCGCGTGCTTCCACACGTTCATGAGAAATTGGGCTGATATCGCCGTAGTTTTCGGTATTGGTCACAATCACAATGATGCTGGGATCGATGTTCTCCGCATGCAGGGCATCAAGGTCGAAACTGATAAGCGGTTGCCCAACGGTCACGGTTTGCCCGTCCTCAACATGGCGGGTAAAGCCCCGGCCATTCAGTTTGACGGTATCGATCCCAATATGGATAAGCACTTCGGTCCCGGATTCACTTTCCAGCGTGATGGCGTGATTGGTGGCAAAAACAGAGCCGACCTGGCCATTAACCGGCGACAGCAGCTCGCCGTTGACCGGTACAATCGCCACTCCTTTGCCAAAGACTTCGTCGGCAAAAACCGGATCGCTCAGCTCACTCAGCGGGGTGAGCTGCCCGTCTGCAGGGGCAAAGAGCTGAGTCTCTGCGTGGCGGGTCTTAGCCTGAGAGGGCAGATTTCCGCTTTGCGGCTGTAGCGTGACAGCAGGAGATCCCATCGCCGTCGATTCACCCGCTCCAGCAGGGCTGCTTTCCTGATTTTCCTCAAACCCAAGCACCAGGGTGAGCAGGGTCGCGGCGGCAAAGGCCAGCGCCATACTCGCCAGCGCCCAGCCAAAGCCAGCGCCAGCCAGCGCAGGCAGACCAGAGAGACCGCTCAGAGCGTAGGCATAAGCCTTCACGCCCATGGTCATGGCCAGGCAGCCCCCCAGCGCACCGCCAATAAGTGCCGCGGCAAAGGGCTTTTTCAGGCGAATGTTTACGCCGTACATAGCGGGTTCGGAAACGCCCATCAGGGCGCTGAAGGAGGTGGAGAGCGCCAGCGATTTGGTTTTTTTATTCCGCGAACGCAGGAACACGCCAAAAGCGGCTCCGGCCTGACCAAAATTGGCGACAAAAAACATCGGCTTGATGGGGTCAAACCCCAGGCGGGTAATGTTGTTGATCATAATCGGCACCAGCACATAGTGCATGCCGGTAATAATCATCAGCGACAGCGTGCCGCCGACGATAATACCCGCCAGTGGACCCATATTTTCAACCAGCCAGATAATGCCGCCTGAGAGCGCATTACCGGCAAAAATACCGGCCGGGCCAATCAGAATCAGCATCACCGGGGCCACAATCATCAGACTGAGCAGCGGGGAAAACATCATTCGGACAGACGTCGGGATAATGCGGTTAAAGAAACGCTCGACGAAGCTCAACACCCAAACGGAAAGAATGATCGGAATCACCGAGTTGGCATAAGAGACCACGGAGACGGTCAGGCCAGCAAAGGCCACCGGCTCTCCCGAGCGGAACAATGTGGAGAGCGTTGGATGAAACAGGGTGGCGGCCAGCGCTACCGAGAGATAGGGGTTAGCGCCGAATTTCAGACCGGCGCTGAATGCCAGAACCATCGGCATAAAATAAAACACGCCATCGCTGATGACCGTCATTATTTGATAAGTCTGATTGGTCGCGGTCACCCAGCCAAAGGTAATAAACAGCGACAGCAAACCTTTCAGAATACCCGCGCCCGCAATTGCCGGAATAATGGGCGAGAAAATGCCGGAAATAATCTCGAAGGCGAGAGAGACCGGATTTTTTCTTTTTGTCTCCGGTTCTTGCGCTGCGGCGTTGGCGGATCCCAGAGACGGTATTTCATCCTGTATCGCATGTAATACCTGGGTGACCTTATTGCCGATGATGACCTGGAACTGATCGCCGGAAAGATTAACGCCCATCACGCCATCGACCTGCATCAGCGCGTCCCGGTCTGGTTTGTCATTATCTTTGAGACTAAACCTTAAGCGGGTAATACAGTGAAAAGCGGAATTAATATTAGAAGCGCCGCCAACAAGCTCAATAATTCGGCGCGCAGTGTGTTGATAATCCACGGTCTGATTCTCCAGAATAAAGGCAATAAAATGCCTGTTCACAATTGCCGGTTTTCACCGGACAGGTTGCTTCCTCTGGGGTTTGCCTGATTAAACAGTAACAAGCCTATATGGAATTGCTTTGACGGTTAATCACGTTCCCGATATGCACCGTCAGGTATAACTTCTCTGAACTACTCATGGTATGGCTGTAGTTTTTGGCGACAAATTCACTGATCGCCTGCACACAGCCCAGGGTTTTTTCATAACGCTTCGGCATCTGCTCAAAGAGTTCTGCATCATCATTATTCAAAATTTCACCGGCCATAACGCGCTGGGCAAAAAATTTCAGATGCATAACAAAACGCTGATAATTCAGGCTCTGTTCATCGATGCTGACTGCAAACCAATACTTAACAATATTCTGTATCTGAAAAATAAGGCGCGTCATTTCCATAACCTGCCCGTCAGGGACGTTCACCGACGCATTCACAATATGCAACGCAATGCTGCATGCTTCGGCATCCGGGAGCAGTTGCCCGGTACGGGAGGCGATCAGCGCCAGCGCCTGTCGCCCGACCAGATACTCTTTGCGGTATAACTGGCGAACTTCCCACTCCAGCGGGTTATGGATTTCCTGCCCTTCAAGATGCCGTTTCAGGGCAAAATGAAGGTGGTCAGCGAGGGAAACATACAGCACGTCGCTGACCGCATGGCTTAAGGTGTTTCTGGCAAGGGTGATGATGTCATCGGTCAGTTGAATGACTTCAACCGGAACCTCATTGAGTAAAACCTTAAACCGATCGGCGATCGTGTTATCGTCCAGGCGGAAGGTTTTCTCAACGTTACGCTCATTCACCACATCCCCGACTTTGGCATTGAATCCCAGACCTCGCCCGGTCAGGATGCATTCAGCGCCGCTGGCATCGGAAACACTGACGACATTATTATTCAGGATCTGTTTTATCAGCATCGCCAACTCCAGAAAGCAAAACGGGCAAAACGTAAACGCAGCCACAGAGTCTCCTCTGGCTGTATTTATGTTTTGCCCGCCGAACGGTAACAAGCTTTGAACTACGGCTGGAACTATAGATTTCTTTCATGGCGAGTCAATGACCCTATGGTTTTTTGTTAACTTTCAGTTGAAAAGTGTGATCAATGTAAAAGTATTTCCTGAAGTAAGGGGGGCAATTTGCCCCGTTAGTCATCAGGAATGATTCGACTCATTCACCTCAGTTATAGCCCAATGAACGACAGGTAAAAAGAGAGGGTGAATAACGACACCACTGTGGACATCAGCACACAGCGGGAGGTCGTGCCTGCTTCACGGCGATAAAACTCAGCCAGCATAAAAGGGCCGGTACCGGTGGGTAATGCCGCCAGTAATACGGCGGTGTGCGTCAGCATCGGCGGCAAATGAAGCGCAACGGCCAGTCCCCAGGTGATTAAGGGCTGCAAAATAAGTTTGAGCACCACCAGCAGGGTCACGGTGACGTTTTGATTTTTGGCTCTGTCGACGGACTTCCCGGCGAGGAAAAGCCCTAAGGCGATTAATGCGCACGGCGATGCCGCGCCGCCCAGCAGTTTGAGAAACACATTGACTGAGCCTGGTACGCTGGCCCCCGAGAGCGGAACGACCAGCGCCAGTACCGGAGAGACCAGCAGAGGGTTGCGCACCAGTGATTTTGCCACTTTGACGATAATAATCCGCCGTTTGACCTCTCCCTGTAGCCCCATTTCAATCATGATGATGCCGACCCCAAACAGGGCCGATACCGTCAGAATAGTGGCCACCAGCGTCGGTGCCAGCGCCTCGTGGCCTAAAAACACCAGTATTAACGGAAATCCAATAAAGCCGGTATTGGCATAACTGCCGTTCAGGGCATCGATCGCCGCATCGGCAAGATGGCGTGTGCGGCGAAGTTGAATGACCAGGATGAGAACAAAAATGGCAAACATGCCGCCAGAAAAGGCCAGGATAAACGCCGGTTGCGCCAGATCGCTCCATTTTGCATTGGCGATGATATCGAAAAGCAGTGCCGGCAACGCAAGATAGACAACGAAGCGATTAAGTTCAGACAGGGCATTTTCCCCAAGGATCCTTAATCTGCGGGCCAGCCATCCGGTCAGTATCAGGGCAAAGATTGGCAGAACGACATTCAGTGTTGAGAGCATAGCGCGATGACTGTTATTGATGACGGTGGTAAAAAAAGCACACTCTATCCGTCGCGCTCTATATAATCTAATGCCTTTAAATGCTTATCTTCATACCTTTAAGGTATCAACATGATGGCTGACTTTCGCCAGTTGCACTATTTCATCACGCTGGCTGAAACGCGCAATTTCGGCCGGGCTGCCGGGCTACTGAATATTACCCAGCCCCCGTTAAGCCGACAGATTGCCGCCCTGGAAGAGCGACTGGGGGTGACATTGTTTGAGCGTCATCACCTGGGCGTGACCCTTACCCTGGCCGGGGAGGGGTTTTATCAGGATGCGAAAGCCATTATCAGCGCTTACCAGCAGGCCTGCCGCAATGCGCAGCAGACAGCCAAAGGCGAGAGAGGGACGTTGTCCGTGGGGTTTATGATGCATGCGGCCTGGACGACGATCCCTGAACTGACGCGGCGAATGGTCACCGACTATCCACAGGTGAAGCTGCTGCTGCATGAAGCCACGCCGGGCGTATTACTCCAGGCCGTACTCGACGGCGAATATGATGCAGGGGTGACTTTTCAGAGCAATGAGACGGTGCGGGTAAACAGCCTGCCGCTGCGCCAGGAGCGGCTTTGTCTGGCGGTGAACCGACATCATCCTCTGGCAGGGCGTCAGCAGATTGTGGCGGCTGATTTACGCAATGAACCGCTTATTGTCACCCCTCAGGCAGTGGCGCCGGTGCTTCGGGAAACCATCGATATTTTTTTGCGCAGCAACGGGGTCGAACCTTATTACCGGCTGGAAACCCACCTACAGCAAACTATCGTCAGTTTTGTGGCTGAAGGATTAGGGTCGGCGCTGGTGCCGGAATCAGTGAAAAAGTTGAATTATGCCGACGTCGAGTACAGAGCTATTGCGCAAAGCCCGACGATTGTCCAGGTGCTGGTGTGGCGAAAAGACAACCACAACCCGGCCCTGGCGTCATTTGTTTCCCTCACTCAGGCGCTGCTGAGTGAGGGGAACACGGGCATCGCTTAAAGCCGGACTGCCCGTCCCGCGATTACGGCTTGCCGACTGCTATCTTTAACGGCTTGTAATACTGCGGATCGAAGGTGGAGAGCGGCAGCTTAACCTGCTTGTTACCGCCGCGTAGTTCGCTGGCGGCGCTGATGGTTATCGTGCTGGCTTTCTCTACCGCATCGCAGTCAAACTCGGTCGCGGCGTCAACGGAGCGGGTGGCGTCACTGTCGCCAAAAGGCGCGACATTCAGCGTCCCTTCGCCCAATGTGTGGCCCGCCTTGTCCTTCAGCTGAAGGGTGAGGGAAAGGGCGCTGAATTCTCCACTGCCGCCATTATCCAGCCTGAAAACCAAAGAGCACTGCCCCTGTATCCAGGCGCTGTCGGTATTGCGAATACTGATATAACGTGGTTCTTCAGCATGCGCGGCGGACCCCCAGCCCAGGCCTGACAGCAGACTGATAAGTAATATTTTCGCTGTCCGTTTCATGGCATTTCCTTTTCTGGTTGTGGCAGGCGTCTTACTTGCCTGCGTTCGTTTGTTTGCAGGTCTCCAGCCAGCCTGCGGTATCAATCTTGCCGTTTTCCAGGTACTTCTGCTGGTTCTGCCAGTGGGCCGCGAGGAAAGGCTTCAGGCCGGTGAGGCGTTTGTTGATGGTCAGCATTTGCTCAAACACCGAGACCTCGCGTTTCAGCCCCTCCTGCCCGTACAGGGTTGCCGAATCCACCAGGCTGCTGGCGTAGTAACCCGTTAGCTGCTGGAGTCGGTCAGACTGCTCGCCAAGCTTGGTTTTGCGGGTCGCGCAATTGGCATCGCTGGCGTCTTTGTCCTTACACAGCAGCTCATAGTTATGATTTAAGAAATCAAGGAAGCGGCCGTCATCCTGCAACTTGGTGCACAGGAAGGAGCCTAAATTCAGGCTGGCGCGAACTGACTGATCGCGTTCTTCCTGCTGCTTCTGGTTGCTGGCGCGTAGCTGATTTTCCAGCTCTTTCAGTTTCTGCTTGAGGGCCGCATCATCGACATTTGAGGCCAGACTACCCAGCGCTTTGGCGGTGTCTTTTGCTTCTTCGGCTTTCTTTTCGCTGGCCGGGCTTTCCGCTCCCAGGGTTTCCCAGCTTTTTTCGAGCTGCTTCACTTTATTTGTCGAGGTGATGGTGGGGGCCACCAGCACCAGCCGCATGCCGGTGGTTTTACTGGTGAAAGGGGTGGCGTTGTCGTAGTAATTCACCTCTTTACGCGCCGCGCTGCGAATTTCCTCCGGGCCAGAGATAATGCTGCCGCCGCGCACCACATAGCCACCGGCCTGGCCATGCAGGCGGTTTAACTTGTTGAGGTAAAAGGGGGTGAACATCATCTCTGAGACATTACCCAGCATGTCATACAGGCCAAGCGGATTCGGGTTCAGGCGGCCAATCACCTGCACTTTGCCATTGGAGGACTGCGCCCCTGAATACCATTCAAAGTTTTTCATATCATCCATGGGGTAATGCAGATCGCGAAACTCAGCGCTGTTTACTTTCAGGCCGCCGCGCGCGGCAAACTCCCACTCCACCTCGGTCGGCAGGCGTAAAAAGCCGGGCTTATCGTCCTCTTTCGGCAGCTTATCCAGGGCATTAGTCCGCAGCCACTGGTTGTATTTATCGGCGGCGGTGACCGCATCAAACCAGCTTTTTCCGGTAACAGGTAAGGTAAGCATCTTTGACGGCGTCGGGCAGGTGCCTTCCATCAATGCCTTATATTGCAGGTCGGTCAGCTCATATTTTGCTATCAGGTAATAACGTCCCTTACCTTTTTTGGCCTCGGTGAAACTGCCGGCAATAAAGGCCGGATAACTATGCTCGATGACGCCCCAGTCGCCACCGTCCTGGCCCAGGGTAATGGGCATATCATCGAGCGGGCCTGCCATGGGGATCTCCACCCGACGAAAAGCCATTGAACCTTCGCACGGCATAGGTAAGACGACATCTTCGTCATCCGGCTTAGGGTTCCAGGTCTTCGCATCCCAGGGTTCTGCCAGCGCAGAGGAGGCGCTGGCAAGCAGGCCGAGCGCCAACCAGTACGGCAGTGAGGAAGAGGTTTTGGTCACGAACAATCTCCGCTAATCATCAGTTGACTGAAAGATGAGGTGGCAACGTCACACCTCGCGCAGGCTCTGCGCAGGTTCTATCCTAATGGCCCGATACGCGCCAATGCTGGCAACCAGCAGGGCGACGACCAGGGTAAGCGCCATGGCCAGCAGGCTATGTTCAGGGGTTATTTTGCACAGCATCTGATCGGTTGCCTGGCTTCCGGCCAGCGCGTGGTTAAACACCTGGCTGGCGATAAGATAGATGCCATAGCCACCGACGTAAGCCAGCAGGCTAAGCAGGCAGCCCTGCAGGATCACATACACGCCCACCGAGGGGCCGGTGAAACCGAGCAGGCGCAGGACGGCAATATGCTTACGTTTGCGATCGACGTTGGCGATAAACGAGCCGACAAGAGAGGCCACACAGCCGATAAGCGCGGTGGCGGCAATGGTATTAAAAATCACCCCCAGCACCCGGTTAATGCTTTTCACATTCTCAATATCCGCCAGTCGGCTGGTGGTTTCGATTCGCTGCGCGCGCAGGTCACGCTCAAGACCGGCAACCTGGTCGATGCTTCTGGCATACACCCTGGCGCGGGCATAGAGCGGCGGTTTGTTGCTTAACGGCTGACCGCTGCTAACTCCAAAGTCCGGGATGGCATAACCATCTCTGAAATGCTCAAGCATCAGCAGCAGGGCGGGTTGGGTAAACACCGCCGCGCGATTGAATATGGTTGGCGGTAAAATGCCGACAACGGTCAGGCTTTTACGCCCCCATTCCCGGCGCTCTTCCAGCTGGCGGCTGACGCGAAGGGTAAGAGTATCCCCGACGTTCACCGCCAGTTTGCGTGCGGCTTCCTGAGTTAAGACAACCTCATTTGGCGCCTGGAGAGCCAGCTTACCTAACAGCGGATCGCCAGCGCCGGTCGGGATCACTTCGGCGCTTTCGATAAAATGGCTGCTGTCCACCTGGAGGTCGGCAAGGGTATTGAGCGACCGGGTTTGTCCGATGACAAAGCCCACGTCCGGGCGCTGACGCAGTTGTTCTATCCAGCCGTCATCATAGCTGCCGCTGCTTAGCATGCGGATTTCCAGGTTACGGGGATCGCTGGCGAGATCGTTTTGCAACTGGCTGACGATGCCAAAACGTAAACCGAACAGCAGTAACAGCGGGGCGATCACTGCAACCAGAGAGGAGACAATGCAAAAAGAGATGATCCTGTCGTGCCACAGATCTTGCAGCGCCAGGCGGCCCAGTAGCAGGGTGCGGTTAAAAGACAAAGTGAGTTCCCCTCAGGGCGGGCGCGTCAGGCTGGTTTGATGTTCCGGCATCGGGGCGGGCAACTAAGCACGGCAGGTTGAAGCGTTGCACCAGCGGCCAGTCGTGACAGACCACCAGGGCCATCATGCCCTCCTGCGCCACCAGATCAATAAACAGGCTGAACAACTGTTGCGCGTTGTAAGGATCCAGCGCCGCGGTCGGTTCGTCCGCCAGCACCAGGCCCGGGCGGTGCAGAATAGCGCGGGCAAACGCGGTTCTCTGCCTTTCGCCAAACGACAATTGTGCCGGTAGCTTGCTCAACAATGGGCCCAGTTTCAGGGTCTCAACGACCCGATTCAGCATGGCTTTATCCGGCGTTTTGCCCAGTAGCTGGCACGGCAGGCGGATATTGTCCTGCACGCTCAGGAAGGGAAGCAGACCGCCATTTTGCAGCACAAAACCCAGATGGCGGGCGCGAACGTCGGCCAGTGCCGCCTGCTGTCTGTTCTTCAGCAGCGCGGCGACATCCAGCAGCTTTTCATCATGCAATTCGAAGCGCCCGACGCTTGCCGGGGCCAGCAGCAGGCCGATGGCTTCCAGAAGCGTACTTTTGCCGCAGCCGCTCTCGCCGGTGACCGCCACCACCTGGCCTGGCCGCAGACTCAGCTGCGGCAGGTAAACATGATGCGCCTGAGCGCCCTGGCCTCGTACAACGGATAATGCGTCGATGTGCAGCATCAGGGCATCATTTCCAGCGGTACCGGGTATACCCGATCCCGGGGATCGCTGCCTTTGGCCAGCTCAACCCAACGATCGACATCGGCATTGTACTTCTGGTAATGGCGCAGCTTGGCTGACAGGGTGCGGATAAATTTCTCCTGCGACAGGCCATCCCAGCTTTTCCAGGTCTCTTCATCAAGATTCAGCACATCGCTGCGATAAGGCAGGTCCGCAAGGTATTCGCCTAACACGCCCAGCTCGTTGATTTTGGCATTCTCTTTCTGTTTAAGCTGATTCGGATCGGCCCCCATGGTGGCGGCGACGGTACGCAGGCGCTCAAACATTTTATCCGGCGAGATCATCCCTTCGTTGGCGGCTTGCAGGATCTGACTCACCACATCGCTTAAGTCGCTTAGCTGTCCTTTGGTCAGCAGCACGCGCACGTCGGTGGTCGGGATATTTTGCTTAATCAGATCGCGGTCGCTGATCCAGGCCTTAAACACCAGCGGGGCCTGGGTGTCGTTCTTTTTACCCAGATAAGCCAGCTGCATGGCATGGCCAATCAGGGCGGTATCTTCCAGCAGCTTCTCCTCCGACGTCGGTTTTTTACCGTCATCTTTGGCGTACAGCGCGCTGCCAATTGCCGCATCGCCCATATACGCCGCCTTAACCTGTTCGGTGATGGCGCTCGCCAGGGCATCAACCTGCTGACCAAAGGTCTTCAGATCCCCGGCATCGACGGACTGGTAAAGGTTGGACTGGGTGCTGTCAAAGTTAGACAGATCCCGGTACTGGCCCTCTGCTTTGGCATGATCGTCTTTGCCGGAAGCGGTTTTCAGGTGCAGGGTATAAATCGCAATACCTCTGTTGCCCGCTTCGAGGCGCAGCTGTTTGGCGTCCATGCCCGTGGCGGAGAGTTTATTGCTGCCCTCAATGGCGCCTGCATCGGTGATTAAGACGATATAACGGGCGCCAAACGGGCTCCAGTCAATGTTGTCGATCGTCGAAAGCACCCCGGCATAAGCATCTTCATCGTATAAAGAGCTGGAGACTTTGGCCTCTTTCAGTCCGGCGACTTTTTTCAGGAAATCGTCGCCATCTTTCACCTGATTAGGGTCAGCAAAGATCTTCGAGGTGAATTCCAGACCCGGCACGGCTTTGGTGTTGGAGCGGAAGGACACCAGACCAAACTTAACCTGATCCTGCAGGTGTTCCTGCTTAATCCTGGCGTAGACTTTGTTGACCGCTTCTTTGGTGCGCTCGATGTACGGGCCCATTGAGATGGTGGAGTCGATAACGAAAACCACCGAGGCATTAAAGCCTTTCAACTGGTTGATATCATCGCCCTTTTTCTCTTCAGGCTGTGCTTTGCTCACCGAGGCCACATTCAGTAAACGGGTGTAGAACCCGCTCTCGGTCATCACCTCTTCGCCGCTGAGGATCGGCAGCAGGTAAAACTGCTTTTGCAGATCGACAAAGTATTCCGGCTCCTGAGCCAGCACGCCATCGGCACTGCCGTCGCGTTTCAGATGGGCGCGCAAAGGGGCCACCACTGAGACCGGATCGGGCGCGGAGAGAATGTCATCAAGACTTTTTCTCTCTTTGAAAAACACCAGCCGGTCGCGGTTCGCCGGGTTGGTAAAGGCCAGCGTGAGCTGCATTTTCCAGTCAACGGTGCACGACTGCGGCAGCCAGCCAATGGTTTTGCCATAGCTGTCAGGGCCAACCTGAACCCAGCTTTGCCCATTAACTTCGGCCTTCTGATACACATACAGGCTGCTGAATGCCGGTTGTAATTCACCTTTATCATCGCCAGCAGCCGTGCCAAGTTTGCACCCTGGCGTGGTCAGAACCCGTTGAAAGAGGGTCTTTTTGCCCTCCTGCAACAGGGGTTTGTCACCCTCAGCGGCAACGGCGTGGCCTGCGAGCAGCAGGCCGCACAGCGGCAGAGCGAGGCGAAGAAAATGCGTCTTCATCATTTTTTCAGCTCCTCAAGACGCTGTTTCGCTTGCTGGTTTTCCGGCTCGGTTTGCAGCACGGTTTCATACCAGTAGGCGGCGGTATCCGCATCCGGGGTTTTGAAGCACGCGCTTGGTTTATGATCTTTCGGGTCGTATTCGCCAGCGTAAGCCAGGGCTATCTTCACATCGCCGCCCTGAGCGCGGTTGGCGTACAGACGCTGGGCGACACCGCATTTCTGCGCTTCTTTAGCCGCTTCGATAATGGTCAGTAATTTGCTGCTGTCGAGTTTTTGCTCCACGCAGTTCTGCACAAAATCCAGTTCACTCTGGCTTGCCAGGTTCGCAGGGGAACACTCGCTGGCGTTGGGTTTGGCTTCTGCGGCCGGAGCAGGCGCAGGCGTTGGCGCTGGCGCTTCTGCAACGACCGGCGCTTCCGGTTGTTTGTCTGCGCTGGCTGGCTGCGCGGCGGTGTCCCGTCCGAGGAACCACCACAGCGCCCCGGCGGCAATAAGCAGCACCAGTAATCCGGCGATAATCAGCGGAATAAGCGCGGTGTTGCGTTTAGGCGCAGGGGCAGTCGGCGTCCTTTCCGGCGCGGGTGTTTCAACCTGCTTCGGCGCTTCTGTCGGCGCAGGCGCTGGCGCAGGCGTTGGGGCAGGCGCCGATGGCGGCGTATTTAAGGTGCTGCTGCCGCTGTAGTTGCCGGTTTGGCCGCGCGCATCGGAGGACAGCAGTTCGTCACGCACCATCTGGAGCGTGGTGCTGCGGATTTCACCCGATGCCAGTTTTACCTGAATTTGCACCTGGCTTGCGCGCTCAAGCAGCGGATCGAGCAGGGTCGGGCCGATACGAAAACCACTCCCGCCGTTGAACGGGTAGCCGCCGTCGATGGTAAACCAGTGCGGCGCCGGGCTCCAGCTGGTGTCCGGTTGCAGATAGTTTTGCTCATTGTTGAACAGGCTAAAGGTCAGGTTTGACAGTTCGCCCGGTTCGCCACGCAGGCGAATCATCAATTGCGCGTTACCCGGCTCAGAGGGTTGGCAGGGAAAAATTTTAGCTAGCATCACATATTCTCTTGTTTCATCTGGCCGATTATCTGGCCAAGTTGCCGGTTATGTTCAATGGAGATATCGCGGGTGGCGCTGTGCCCCGCGTTGTCCAGGATGATGGTCATCAGTGCCGATAGCCAGTCACCCATCCAGGCGACGCCGGGCTGCGGTGCAAGCGACGGCAGTTGCGGCAACTCGTCCTGGGCAAGGGGACCCTTGCGAGTAAAGACTTTCTTTTTCTCGCCAACATAGCTATTCGGCACCTGCTCTTCGGGTAATGAGAGGTAGCCAAACCAGGCAATAAAATCGCGGATGGTCAGCTGAGCGCGCAGAACCTGGCGGGCAATCATCTGATTGAGCAGCGTGCCTGCCTGCTCCTGGCCTGCCAGCGCGTGTTTCAATGTGCCCTCCAGGTCCAGACGGGTGGCGGCGGTGATCAGCTCATCGCAAAGCAGATTGAGCATTTCGCTGCTCATACCGAGCTGCTGCCAGCTTGCGGTTTGCTGCGGTAGCTCACGCAGATGCGCCACCCAGGCTTTGAACGCCTGATGGGCGAAAGCATCATCCCGACCGACACGTACCGGGGCAGGGGTTGGTTCAGCCGCCGCAGGCTCAGCTGCCGGGGTACTGGCGAAAGGATTATCGGCGAAAGGGTTGCTGGCAAAGGGGTTATCGCCAAACGGATTGGCCGCAAATGGGGCTGGCGCACGCTGCTCACCGGTCGCCTGAGGCTCCTGGCCCTGGTCGCGGATACTGAGGTAGATGTTGCGCAGTTCATGCGCGGGCAGATCCAGACGATCGAGCAACTCCCCGATGACCGGCGCACAGGTAGACAAGCCCTGCCAGAGATCCTTGGCAATCGCCTGCTTCTTCACTAACTGACCGTCACCATCCTTCTCGAACCAACGGCCAAGGCGCAGATCGCCGGTTTCGTGGCGACATTGGGCTAACTGTTCACGCAGACGCTGCAATTTGAAATCGAGATGGGCGACGCCGCGTAATGCCGTGGTAAGACGGGAGATCCCCCCGTCGTTGAGCCGGAGCATCTCCTGCCAGGCTTCTTTGGGATCGGCAACGTGATTACGCACGTTGTTGGCGCTGATAAAGACCCGACCCATGGTGTCGAGCACATCACGATGGCGTTCAGCGAGAGCCACTTCTTTAAAGCTCTCCTGGTCGGCGCCATTTTCCAGCGTCAGGAAGGGCGTATCCATCCCGGGTTTACGCACCAGGAAACAGTTTTTAAACGCCTCGCCATGCGACCACTCTTTCAGCCAGTCGTACTGGGCAAAACGTTCCAGCAGTGTCATATGCAGCATGCCTTCCCAGGCCTCTTTTAACTGACTCTCGGTTTTTTTCAGATTGTCAGTAATACGCATATCACACATGGTGATGGCCCAGAACAGGCCCGCTTTGCTGTTCCCGCGCTCTTCCGGTTTTTTGCCCTGGGTCTTCTCCACCCAGCGGGTAAGTACCGGGCCAACATCGGACACGTCGCTTTGCTTAAAGGAGCTGGCGCAGACGACCAGCGCATTCATCTCCTGGTTGTCGGTATAGCGCTCGAACAGGTAGGCAACCTTGCCGCGCAGCAGCAGTTGCGATACCGGGTTCTGACCTTCCTGGGCCGCATCTTTCAGGGCGAGAAGTTTGAGGCGTCCGCGGTAGCCCGGGAAGTCGAGTAAGTCGACCTGCTCCATAACGCTATTGGGCGGCACTTCCGCCAGCGGGAAAATCAGCTCAGAGGTTAACGCCGCCAGTTCCGCCTGAGTTAATGTCGCGCTGCCGGTTTGCTGGTTTTCTTTCCAGAAACGAATATCGACCGTGCTGTCATTGCTCGATCCAAGGCGATTCAGGCTGTCGACATTCATAATGCTGCCGCGGCTGTGATCGATAAGGGTTTCTAAAGGCGCAAACACCATGCTGGCGTGGTTCAGTTTCACCAGCACATTCGCCAGCGAACGATAGGTCTCGGTGAGCTCAGGTTGCTCGCCCCACAGTAGTGAGAAGAGGTCCGCACGTTCGTGGGGGTTGAGCGCCGGGGCGATTTTAAGCACCTGCGGCCACCAGGCGTGCTCCAGCTTCTCCACTGATTTTTTGAATGAGGCGTTGAGGTAGTCCCACAGCGCCACCACGTCTTCAGGGCTGACGCCATTACTGGCGGCAGGCCCGCCCGCCCGCTGCAGGAAAGGACGCAGGCGCTCTTCAATACGCTCCTCGTCAATCTTGTAGCTCAGGTGCTCGTGGTTAAAGTCATTAAACCAGGTGTTGGCAAGGATCTTCGCCAGATCAATCTCACTGAACAGACGCAGGGGGATGGGGTAACCCACCGGCGCTTCGGGCGCATGTCGGGTGAAACGGGTCACCAGGCCGGTGGCCTCTTTGCCCCCGCCGACCGGGTTAACCTGTTTAATAAAGTCTATCCGCTCATTGCCATAGCGCGCTTCCAGCTCACCATTGCTGCCTGCCGCTAGCGCCGAGATAAGATAGGACTTACCGGCCTGCGAAATGCCGAAGAAACCCACGGTCATCGGCGTGGTGGAAACCTGGGTCAGGCTGTTTGCCAGATTGCGGGTGCGCAGCAGGCTGAGATTGAGTTTGTCGGCTTCGTTATCCAGGCGGCGAGAATTCGGTCGCACGCTGTCTACCCAACCCAGCGCATCCTGGCAACCCTGGGCGATAGCCGCCCAGCCTTGTTGCAACGTCTTTTGATCGTTGTTCATTATTTTTTCACACTCCCGCTATCGAGCCAGTGTCGACTGTCAATGAGTCCCGTATCGGGCATGGTATTGAGCTCCAGCTCTACATCACTTTTGCTGAAAGATTTATCGGTATTGCTGCTCACATCGGCAATGGTCAGGCGATCGCTGATCAGCCCCAGCTTGCGGGCAGCTTTGCCTTTATCAATCGTCAGGCGGACTTTGAGGTACGGGGAACCGCTGTCGTTAGAGGACGCCGCCGAGAATTTTTTCCGCCCTGATTCGCTAAAACGCAGGGTATATAACGGGGCTGCCGACCAGCGCTCAGCATCCAGCTGGCGATAGCCGATGCGCAGATCGCCGCGCATCACAATGCTGTGCGTCGTCGGCTCGCCGTCCTCGCCCATCACCTGCGGCAGCTTGATCTGCCCGTTTTCGGACTCGATATGGCGATAAACCACATCGTCATCGTGGATCAGGTTATCCATATCAATGATGCCGATATGACGAATGGTCGAATAGGGCTTCAGCGCCGAGATCCGGAAGTGGAAGTTGGGAATACTGTGGTTAGCGCACAGCTGCGACAACATGGCGCCAACGGAGGCGGTGCTCTTCGGATCGTCAATATGGCCGTTTTTATGGAACGGATACCAGGTCCCGGTCTGGTAGCCATGCAGCGCCAGAATACGCCCCGGAGGCAACGGCAGATTGCGGCGCACAATGGCCTGAATACCCGGCAATTGTGACGGACGGCCGGTCAGCAGCAGCAGATCGCAGTGGTAGCAGGATAAAACCTCGCACAGGGCGGTGAGGACTTTATCAATGTTGAACTTACCGGCGCACAGGTCATGGTGCATTTTTGCCAAAGGCACATTGAGGTTGATGTCAGCCAGTTTGAAATCACTCGGGCCGCCCGCCTTCTGGACTTCCCGGCGCACGAAGTTTTCAACCTCGTCACTGATGCTCCCCGCAGGCAGCAGCTCGCTGACCCGTTGATTGATCAGCAGATGGGTCTGTTCATTCTGCGGATCAAAGTGCTCATAACGGCTCAGCAGGTGCAGCGCCAGCGGGACGAAAAGCTGTAGGCTCAGCTGTTGGCGCAATACCGCTTCGGCGGCGCTGATATTTTGCGATCCGCACAGCTGGGACATCAGGGTGTCGATGGCCCGCACGCCCGCTTCCTTCAGTGAGAGCTCGAACGCGGGAAGAACGTAAGACTGGATCACATCGAGCAGGATGTCATCCCCGGCGATTTTGAAGCTGTCGCGAAAACGCTGGTGGGGAATGATATGCACGTTAGCGCCGCCCCCCAGCACTCCGTTTCTGTCCAGACGATAGTCGGTAATAACCAGATCCGTGGTGCCGCCGCCGATATCAATCGAGGCGATGGTAATGGTTTCCTGCTCTTTACGATCCGGTCGTCCCAGGCTATTGAAAAACACCTCCGGGTGACCGGCGAAGTTCTGATTGATCTCGGTATAGAGATACACCAGTTGCGCACAGGAGGCCTCGTCCCATTCGACGCGGATTTTCGGCAGCGGGATCCTGATATTTCCTTTGCGGTGCTCTTCGAGTTCATCGCTATAAGGGTCGTTCTCGCCGGTGTGCCAGCGCAGCGATTTCCACACCAGACCCACTGCCTGGCGCATTCTCTCGTCAAGGATGCAGCGTTCAGCCATGGGCATACCCGGCGGAACGGTCAGAATGATATGCCGAAGCTGGCGCGGCAGACCGGCATGGCCTTCGCGGATACGCTGCTCCGGGCTGTTGATCTGGCTGATGGCCTGGGTCAACACTTCCGACAGCATAAAGGTCATCAGGGAGCTGCGCGAATAACGCGGCGTAAAGACCGGGATGCGATCCATCTCGTCTTCAATGGTATGCAGCGCCTCGCCTTTTTCATCGATTAAATTGGCAAAGGGCGCGGCGGTGGCCAGAGGGTTAGTGTCCTGCACATAGCTGCCGTTAAAGCGCCAGCCCTGGCCATAGAATTTCTCATCCCACAGATAGCGTTTCGGGCTGGATAACCCCGTCGAACCCTCGCTTCCCCGGCGGCGTGAGGCTAAACGGCTGGCTTCCCCCCCAATACGGGCGATGGTTGGCCACTGGAAGGCATCATGGCGGCCGCTGCGTACCGAGCAGTGATCCTTACCAAAAAAGGCCTGCGAGAACTCGACCTTACTTTCAAAAGGCTCGGTATAAACATGTTCCGGCGCGCTCAGATCGCGCAGTTTCAGCACATAGTTATGCATCAGGCCGGATCCTGACTGCCCGTGATCTTCAATCAAAATGCCGCAGGTTCGCGAGTTACCCACGTCGAGGATCAGATCCACCGGGATCGGTTTGATGGCGTTAACTTCCCGATTGGCGATCACCTTAAACTGCGGCATCTCGAGGATGGGCGCGGTCTCGGTTTGCAGACCTTCCAGCGGAACAGCCATCAGCGACAGCAGATTGAGGTAGTGCGCCAGCGGGTATTGCCGGTTTATCTCATCTTCACGCTCGTCAATATCCCGGCCTTTGCTGGCCTCTTTAAAGACCTCGGTCAGCCAGTCTTTGACCCAGTCCTGAGTCAGATACCAGCTGAGGGCATAGGTGGCGGTGGCTACGGCGAAGGTCGCACCGGCATTCACATCTTCGTGATTCGGGCTCAGGTCGGCAGCGGATTGCTGTTTGGCCATAATGCGGGTGTCGATAGCCAGGGTCATGCGGTGGCTGTGACCGTCCATATCCGGTTCAGGGAGCTTCACTATGCGAAAACGCGCCCAGTTCAGCGGTCCTTCCTGGTAAATATTCGGCAGGCTAAAACGAAACAGCGGCAACGGCAGCCAGACGCTGTCGAGTAATTTGAGGCTTTCCTCGACAGGAATCTCGTACTGCTTTTTAGCCCTGTCAATATCGTCTGGGGTGGGTTGATAGAAATGGTAATCGCGCTGCTCGTTGTAAATCAGACGAGTGAGCACACCGTTGGCGAGCTTAACAAATTCACCGGCTGGCTGGCGCTTAAGCTTCAGGCCGAAATCCATAAACTGAATTCCGGAGTCACCGACCAGGGTGATTTGGCGATCGAAAGAAACAATCTCAGGCAACATAATGTAATTCGTCCCTGTTTAAGTATTGGGTTGAAGCATACGAATGGGGAAGGTTTTATCCCCATCATTGTTGCCGACACAATCGGCGTGACCAGAAGCAGGCGATTTGCACTCTATGGTTGGGCCCATAAAGTTTGAGCCATCGCTGCATTGCATCTGTTCGGGATTGGTAATGTTAAGCGCCCCTTGCTGCACGCTCCCTTTGGCCGCGCCGGTGCAGGTTACGCCATTGGACTGACGCACGCTGACAGTGCCGTTGCCCTGGTCAAAGTTGTATTGCAGCTGCAACGGGCGGCCAGTTTGCTTGTCCTGGATACCGCCGTTTACCCGCCACTGGCCGTTAAGAAACTGCGCCGGGCCGTCAGCTAAGGCAGGCGGAAGCGTCAGCGGTTTGCCCTGGGCGCCCTGAGCCGGTATCACCGGGGGAACGGTGTGGGGGACAACCCCAGCTGCTGGCTCCTCGTTGTTTTGCCCCTCTCCGGCGGCTGGCGCAGATGCATCAGCCGTCGGTTCGCTTGCAGGTACTTCGCCGTTGCCAGCGTTGGCAGGTTCCTCACCGACGGCGGCCTCTGCCGCTGGAACAGCAGCCTCAGTGGCCGCATCGCCCACGCCATGGGCATGTTCGCCATCCGGCAACTGAGTTTCTCCGGCGGGCGTTGCCAGTGGCACGCTCGTAGCCGCTCCTGTCTCTGCGGTGGTCGCCGGAAGCGTTACGGCCGGATTTAGCGGGATATTTTCCTCTGCAATCTTATGATTCCCGGCGTCAGCAACGGGCTGGCTGAGATTTTTATCGCCGCCGAATCCGGGAAGCCCTGGCAGTGAAACTGAGGGCACGCAGCCGCGCAGTAATCCCAGCAACAGAGCCAGCAGCAGCAGGGCTAACAGCAGCCACAGCAACCAGCGCCAGTTCCAGCGGCGGGCGACGGGTACAATCTCAGGAGCGACAGGTGCGCTGGCGGCAGGCTGTAGCGGTGCGACGGGGGCGAGCGGAGGCGGCTGCACAACAGAAGACGGTTGTAGCCAGTGCATAGGATTACGCTGCTCGCCCGTCGGGTGAATAAAGCCCCAGAAGGTGATGACCAGTACCCCGTTAACCAGATACAGGAACTCATCATCGGGGAAGTGGACCACCGATTTTAAGAGCTGGGCAAAGACCTGGCGATCGCCGCCAGCGCCGCTGTTTTCCGCATTGAGCATCTGTTCGCTTAATGCCTGTACCGCCATCTGGAATTCACTGAACTGCTGGCGGGCAGAAGCACGTTCGCTATCGGAAGCGCCGCTCCAGGGGATGACATCTCCCTGAAAACTGCTGTACCAGTCGGTTCGGTCGCCGCCCTGATCGTTTTGCGGGACGGCAAGATGGCGGGCCAGGTCGCGCCCGGCATCCAGGCGGTAGATGGCTTCACGGAGCTGAAATGCCATCTTAAACACGGGATAGCCGGTTTCACCCAGCGCCTTAAACGAAGAGTTATTGCCGGTACGTAACAGTGGTCCCTGAATCGAATTTCGCATTGTCTAAACCTTGTAGGGCTGTTAATTAACGCAAGTCAGATGAATGTGGCTAATTTTTGCTCGCACCAGGCGTCCACTCGAAGCCCCAGCCATAGTGTTTATCCAGCGCCTGCCGGCTGCGGAAGAAGCTGTTGAGTCGCTCGACTTTGAGGTCGCCATCGACATTCTTTAACCGGGCGATGGCGGCAACGTTATTGCGCTCACTGCCGTTAATCAGCGTGGAGGTGATCGGCGGCTGGCCCGGCACATAGATAGTGATAGTGGCGTTGGTGCCCTGCCAGTTATCCGTGCCGCCGTAGATAAAGCTGTAAATCAGCACTTCATCAATGTCCTGCCACTGGCTGCCGTTGATAAACAGCCACTCGCCGTCCTGGTCGCCGCCGCCGCGCAAATCTTTTTGCAACACCATAAAGGGCGGTTTGTCGTAGTCGCCGAGAGACTTACTGAGCGCCTCAACGCCCCCTTTTTTGCCATCTTTTAAACGGACAAAGGCGGCAATATCCAGATCCACCGGCTCTTTATGCTGCCCCTGTTGCCAGGTCAGATTGACTTTGATGCGCCCGAAATCCTTTTTCTTTTCCAGATTGATGCTCGGGTTATCCTGGGTTAACTCGGTATTTTTCACCGGCGCTTCCACCGCTGCCGCGGGTGCCTCGTTTTTCACCGGCGGCACCGGCTGCACTGGCGCAGGGCGCTTATGGCAGGCAAACCACCACCAGGCGGCGAGGGCCAGCAGAAGCAGGAACAGCAACAGCAGCAGCCAGGGCAGGTAGCGTCGCCACCAGGGCACCACGGGCACGGGTGCAGGCGTTTGTTGTACCGGGATTGCCCAGTCGATTAACACCGGTTCGCCGCCGACGCTGTAGCAGTTCAGCGCCTGTGAATGCGTGAGCAGCGTCTGCAACGCCTGGGCCGGTTTCTCTTCCCCGCGTGCGTTAAGCTGCTCAATTAAGCCTGCGACCGTGCTCTGATATTGCTGGCGTTTATCCTGGAGCCTGAGTTGCTCTGCATCGCTGAGCGCGGACTGCGGGGTCGCCAGCCCTTGTCGTTCTGTCCACCACTCCAGATTGCCTTCAGCGCTGCGCCGCGCGGTTGCATAAAGCAGCGCAAGGGAAGGGGGAAGATAGCGGTGGATAATGGCGACCGTAGCCTCATAGGTGGCGAGGGTCGAATCATCAATTGGCGCCGTTCTTGTTAATCGTTGCATAGCCTGGCTTCAGTGTGGTTGTCAGCAAAGCGGCAGCCCGTGGGCTGCCACACAAACGGCACGCTTTTTAAAGCGCGTTAGCTTGCTCAAGTGCGGCGATTCTCTTTTTGGCTTGCGCAATTTTTTGCTCAACAGCCGCGATTTCGCTGGCGCTGGTGGCCTGAGAAGATTGCTGTTGCAGTGCCTGCAACTGCTTAATTTCCTGCTGGCGTTGTTTACTGTTCACTTTGCCCGACTGGAGCTTTTTCAGCGTCTGTGCCAGATCGGATTTCGCCGCAGCTAACCGGCTTTGTTCATCTGCCAGTTTTGCGTCAGTAGCCTGCGCCCTGGTCCGGGTGTCCGCCAGATCCTGTTGCGCGATTTTATTGTCACGCTGGCTTTGTTGAACTTTACGCTCCTGCTCATCGACTTTTTGGCGGTAGCCGCCAGAGGTTGTGCAACTCAGTTTGGTAATAAAACTGGGATCTTCTGCGTGTAAGTCGCAGTCCTGAGGAGAGGTGGCGCAGCCGGCGAGTAACAGCGAAGCGAGTAGTGCGTATTTTCTCATTAAGTGGCCCATAAATTGAGTCGGCGGAATAAAATGTCAGGTCAGCAGGTAATAGCCGTGAACGGGGCCGATAATAATATCGGCCCGAAATTATTAACCCAGTGAAATAGCCTGGCGCTGGCTGTACAAACCATTGGCTTCAGATTCCAGAGCGCCAATCTGTTCATTCAGTTTGCTGTATTGAGTCTTCAGCGTTTTCAGCTTCTCTTTATCCGCCTGATTGGTTGTTTTTTGCCCCTCAAGCGCCACTTTATAACCGGCATCGCTTTCTTTGATGGTCTTAATTCGGTCTTTCATAAACTTGATGTTGGCATCAATCTGCGCCAGTTCTTTATTGGCGCTGGCTTTATCAAAGCCCGCATTATCTTTTTGCAGGCTCAGTTTGGTCAGCGCGGCACGGTTATCACTGATAACCTGTTTCATGTTCGCGGCGGCTTTCTGAAGGTCAGCGGTATCTTTGCTGATGTCTTTATCCATCGCCTGCAGACGATCGGCGGTGGTGGCGTAATCTTTTTTCAGCTTATCCAGATAGTAGTTGGTGGCCAGACCTGCGGCACAACCGGCAACGCCGCCGACAGCGGCACCCACTAAGGCTTTTTTGCTGTTGCCAGCCAGTGCGCCTGCGAGCGCGCCAAGGCCTGCCCCCGCCAGAGCGCCAACGCCACAGCCCTGGGCTGCGGAGCTGCTGAAGAATTTGGATTGTTCGCCACTGGTCAGTCGTGGATCGGGTTTGGTACCCGACAGCAGAGAGCTACCTGTATTGGCACAGCCGCTGAGAACAAGGGTCAGAGAAACAAGAAGACAGGTTGCGCTACGCTTAAACTTATTCGCCATCGTTTTATCCTTAAATTATCGAACAGAGCAGCGTGGGGGATGTGCTGTCCGTCGACACTATTGCTGTAATAAATTTTAAAATTCGGGGCTTTTATCAATCTGGCAACATAAAGCTCATTTTATAATCGCTTCAGTGAATACGGTCCCGGATCAGAGATTGGGTTTTGCATATCAAAATGACGGAAAACATTACGCCGAACCTGAGTCCAGAAAACGCTATGTAAACATCGGCAGACAAAATGGAATCTTTAGCGCTGAGGGCGATAAATATAAGTGCAGATTTCTCCAGGGAGTATTTTAGGCTTTTCTGACTTTATAAAATTAATTTAGCGTGGTTTTTTTAGTTAAATATATTTTTTATTACTCTGTTTCTGGAATATAAAATATTGTCTATCCCCAAATATGGTGGGTAAGGGCGTTGGAGGGGGTGAATGTTATCAGATTTGTTATTTTCCCGGTGCCGGAGTGGCCACCGGGCCTGAATCAGAGCGGGTTATTCCGGGCCGAACATGGCAGCCAGTTGCTGTTTATCCGGCATGCCGACGACCTGCTGAAGCTCCTGGTTCTCGTTCATATAATAGATAGCCGGAGTTGCATTCGCGCCGGTTTCATCCATCAGTTTCTGATGATACTGCACGGCATTGAAGACCTCCTGCGGGGTTTTATCCGGGAACGGCGGCAGCGTTTTTCCGTTCGACAGCTCATAAGCGCTCCAGGCTTTCGCGGGATCTTCAGCACTCAGTATTGCGGAGGCGTAGCGTCCACTCTGTGGGTTAATGACCGCAACCAGCAGCGTGTTTATCTCCACTTTGCCGGAGGTTATCCACGGCTGCGCGGCGGCCCAGAACTGTTTACAGTAAGGACAGAAAGGATCGGCAAAGACCACCACTTTGCGTTTAGCGTCCGGACGCCCTTCTTTGATTCCTTTTGCCGTCGTTAGCTTTTTCCACAGTTCCCGCCCCTGAGGGATATACAACTCGCTTTTGAACAGCTCTTCACTGAGGTTTTTTCCTTTTTCATCATACAGGTAGCCTGAGATGGCATGTTTGCCATCCGGCGTAAGCCAGACGGTTACTCCCATATCCTGGTACTGACCGAGCCAGGTTCTTAATCCCCCGTCAGTCTTCACCTCTTTAATGATTTTGATCCCCTGTTTTTCGACCTGCTGAATGGCCAAAGGCAAGGGTTCACTGGCCCAGGCCATCAAAGGGAGAAGAGCGAGGAGCGTAAGGGACTTAGGCAGCATGGTGATGTCCTTTTAAACAGGCGACGGCGATGAATCTGCTTTTGCGATGATGGTGTGATATTTATGGTAACGGCACTCAGCAAAAAGGCGACACAAATATGGACGACAGGCTACAAACGGCAATTGAACTGCGCAAGAGGGGAGAACATCGACAGAGCCGCCAGGCGCTGCGTCTGCTGCTGGATGAGCCCGGCGTTCGGGCGCAGGCGTTTTTGAACATTGCCTGGTCATACGACAATGAAGGCAAAGAGCGGGAGGCGGAACAGGCTTACCGCGCAGCCTTAGAGGCCGGGCTTGCCGGAGAGGATAAGTTCGAGGCGCAATTTGGCCTGGCCTCAACGTTGCGCTGCCTTGGTGAGTATTTGCCGGCGAAAGCGCTGTTTGAAGAGATTCTGATTAACTGGCCGCAGGCAAATGAAGTCAGACCTTTCTATGCCCTGTGCCTGTATAACCTGGGAGAGCATGGACAGGCGATGGCTATCCTGCTTGACGAGATTGCGCAGCATCCCTCTTCGCGGCTGGAACCCTATAAAGAGGTGCTGCGCTTTTATGCTCATAATCCGGATAAACAATGGTGATGCTTAGTGGCAGCAGCAGGCTGAGTGGTTAGCCTGCGGTCGCCGTTAATATCTCATCGACAAACATTTTGGCCCGGGGAATATCGTCCTCATCGACATGCTCGATGATCAGCGGAATATTGGGGTGCTTTTGCGCCAGTAGCTGTAAATAGAGCGGGTAGTTGAGCGAGCCAAGTCCGGCCGCAGGCAGTTCAACATCGCCCGCACCGCGAAAACTGTTATGTTCTGCCGCACCGTCGCCGAATTTCTCGATCACGACATCGGTTTTTTTGCAGTCCTTGGCATGGGCGATAACCACCCGGTTTTCGAGCACATCAAACATCTTCATCAATGTCTCGTCGATTTTCTCAATGGTGCTGCTGTCGAAATAATTGGTGGGATCGAGGAGTAGCCCCAGGCCTGGGTGATCGACTTCACGCATCAGGCGGGCAACCTGTTCCACGGAGCCGACAATATTGTTCACGTAGTTTTCCACCAGGAAAACCGCGTTATGCCGCCAGGCAAAATCGGCCAGCTCGCGGGCGATGGCGGTAAATTCCTGCCAGGCCTCTTCGCTGCTGTTTTTCGGCGAGTACAGCCAGTCGCTTTCGGTGTTATAGGTGCCTGTTTCACTGATCACGTATGGGGTGCCGAAGTCGCTGGCATGGGCGAGGATCTCTTTAACCGCCGCAATATTTTCTGCGCGTTTTTGCGGATCCGGATGGACCAGGTTGGTATATGCCGAAATGGCCACCACCGGGAGATTCGCTTTGCGAAAGGCATTGCGCACCTGGTGAGCTTTCTCTTTGGTTATCTTCCCACGGCTCAGATCGATATCGGAGAATTCAAGATCGAGCTGCACACAGCCCATCCCGGCCTGCTTAATTTTGGCGATCGTTTCATTCAGCGTGCCAGGGTAATAACCGGTGAATATGCCGACGTTAATCATATTTAGTCTCCAGGTGAATTTCACTGAGCCAGACGGTTCTCTCTTCCTGAATCGAGGCGTAGCAGGCTTCAATACAGGCCAGGGTGTCGAGATTGTCTTTGGCGCTGATTTCCGGCTCACGCTGCTGCTCGATGGCGCAGAGTAAGCCCGCCATGGTGCCGATAAAGGCATCCGGGAACCATTGCCGCTGCCACTCCGGGGTTACCCAGCCAGCGGGGTTGCTCCGGGTGGCCAGCCTGAGCGTGCTGCCGCAATACTCCGGCGGCCGACGGTGCCAGCCAAAATCCCCCTCGGCCAGTCCTTCAGTCCCTTCAACGCGCCAGTTGATGTAGTTATTTTTACCGCAGGGCTCGCCAGGCCAGGCCCAGACATCATCCAGACTGGTGGCAATCAGCCCATTGTCATACTGGAAGCTGTACTGAGTTATGCCATCGAGATGCGGGAATGGGGTGCGGGGATCGCTGCGGCAGATCGCGGTGATCTTTTCCGGATTACCAAACAGAAAACGAAAGGCATCAATATGGTGGATTGCCATCGCATACAGCTCGAGCTTGTTATATTGCCGGAGGAATGCCTGCCAGTCCGGGATCGCCCGCATATCGATACTGGCAATAACCGGTGTGCCGATCAGTTGATTCTCAAGAATATATTTCAGCCCACGTATCGACGGGTCATAACGCATATTCGAATTAACGGCGATGGGGATCTGGCTCTGCGCGCTCAGACGGACAATTTCGCTACCTTCCGCCAGCGACATCGCCAGCGGTTTCTGGCACAAAATACCTTTGATATGTTTTGCCGGGGAATTCTTCTGGCAAATAAAGCGCACAATCTCCAGCTGAACATGGGGCGGGACGGCAATATCGACAATTTCGATATTGGGATCGCAGACCATCTCCTGCCAGTGTTCATAGTGGTGAGGGATGGCAAAGGCCGCAGCCAGTTTTTTGCTCTGGCTGACCTCTTTCGAAGCGATGGCATAAGGCGTAAATCCCGCTTTCTGATAGGCCACCAGATGGCAGTTTTCGACAATAAAACCGGCGCCAATAATACCTATCCGGTAATTCAAACGTTCGGGTAAAACAGGCTGCGTGGCATCAACGAGTTGACTGACTAACGTATGCATAGTGCCCCTCAGGATGAATAACGAAAGAATTCGTTGTTCACTATAGGCAAGCTGGTGGCGAGGGGAGATAGGCAGAATTCCCCATCATATGGATCAGATTCTCCTCTGCTTTTATTTGTGATCGTTATCGAATTGTTCCCGGCGTCGAAACTCGCTTGGGGAAATACCAATGGACTTATGAAAGTCGCGGGAAAAATGCAGCGGATCGCTGTAACCCACCTGCATCGCAATTCGTCCGATGGTTTCATTGGTCTCCACCAGTAATCGCCGGGCCTGAAAGAGACGATAATTTTTCAGCCATTTAAGCGGGCTTTGCCCGAAGGTGGAATTAAACAGGCGAAACAGCTGTGATTTGCTGACCTGACAGCAGGCCATAAATTTTTCGATATCCCAGTCATCGCTGTAGTGGCTGTGGATCTGATAAACCAGTTGCCCCAACCCACGATGGGAAATCAGCGGCGTGTCTGCTGCCTCCAGACTGCGATTTTCCAGTAACTGATAGATGAGCTGCGCGCAAAGCACATCGCAACGGGCATCGTTCATCAGGTTATGACCGTCCATCAGGGCAAATATATGGCGATAAATTTCATGGATCTCATCCGGCGCCTGAAAATCAAAAACCGGCTGCTGGCGAATATCCAGTATCTGCATGATGTTATTAAGTTTGGCGCCGTCAATGCGGATCCAGACTATCTCCCAGGGATCGCTGGCATCAGGGTAATGTTCATGCGGCCAGCGTACCGGAAGCCAGGCCAGTTGCCCTGAGGTTACCGCATGTTGCAGTCCGTCGATACGGATAAAACCTCTGCCGCGCAGACAGAAAATAAGCTCATGGCCGACCACGGACTGGCGGTGGACCACATACTCTTTTGCGGTGCGAATATGTCCGGCGCGCAGGATGCGGTAATTGACGAGGGTAGAAAACTCTTCAGATTCCCGATACCAGTTGGTAATAAACTGAGTCCTGCCGCTTTTCGCTGTCATTATTTTCAGACCTGAACCCTCTATCAGACGCTGGGAATCACTCTTATTAATCCTCTCATTTATGTCTTTTGAAGGGGATAACTCAGGCTAATGCGCTGGCGGTTTTTTGAGCTTCCTCACACTCTTATTCACCTGGGAATAACGTCCATACGTCAGAGAATTTCGCCTATCACGCAAAAGTGTCGGGGCTCGTACAGTCATTACCTATTCACGGCGTTAATCGACGCATCCATCGAACGATCGAACGACAGGAGCTGTACATGATTGATTTCAACGATCCCCGGCAGGTCGCCAGAGCTATTCAGTTCACCAACGTCAGCCCGGACCTGACTAAAGAAGGTGTCATTCTGCATCTTGAGACCTGTATGGAGTTTCAATTTGACGCCGCCATGATCGCCCCATGCTGGGTGTCGCTGGCAAAAGAGGTACTCAAAGGCAGCGGTGTGAGGGTGGCAACGACGGTGAATTTCCCCCAAGCCAATGACACTACGGCGATGAAAGTTGCGGTGGTGCGCGAGCTGGCAAAAGAGGGGGCCGATGAGTTCGACTTTCCGCCCAACCCCGGCTTTTTATTAGGCGGTATGGACGCGCTTTATCTGAATGAATTGAAGCAGGTCACGCTGGTGGCCCATGACCTTGGCATGAAGGTGAAAGCAATGCTTGAATTCGGGTTCATTACCGAAGAGGCGATGAAAATCAAGGCCACCCGCTATGCCCATGAGGCGGGTATTGACTGGGTGAAACAGTCCAGCGGCTGGGGCAAAGGCGGCTGTGCGGCGACGGTTGAAGATGTGCGCCTGCTGAAAGCCAATATTACTGCGCCCTGTCGGGTCAAAGTCTCTGGCAAGGTCAACACCCTTGAAAAAATGAAAGCCATGTTTGAGGCCGGAGCTGAGCTGGTGGGAACCAGCTCAGGGCCGGAAATTGTTAAAGGGCTGGTGGGCGACATTAACGCCTACTAACCCGCTCCCGCCGTGGCCCTGCGCCACGGTGACAATAACAGGAGTCCGTAATGAGTCTTTTTATTTTAGGCAGTTATGCGAAAGCGCTTGTTATGACCACCGAGCGAATACCCAAGGCGGGTGAAACCTTAATCGGTACTGATTTTCGCCAGACCTGGGGCGGTAAAGGATCGGATATGGCGGTGCAGGCCGCGCGTCTGGGGGCAAAGGTCAGCTATGCTGGCGTAGTGGGTGACGACGCCTTTGGTCATGAGTTTGTCGCGCTGATGCGTGACGAAGGGGTCGACAGCACGGCATTGACCCTGACCCGCGAATTACCGACCGGGGCGGGATTGATTATCAAAGATAAGCAGGCGCGCAATGTCATTGTGGTGGATATGGGCGCGAACAAGCTCTTTGACCGGGCAAAAATTGATGCGCTGGTAACGCCATTACAGCAGAGCAATGTGGTGCTGGCGCAACTGGAAATCCCGCTTGATACCGCGCTTTACGGGTTACAGTTGGCGAAGCGGCTGGGCAAAATCACCATCCTTAATCCCGCACCGGCTCAGGATTTACGCGGTCTGGATCTCCGGGCGGTCGACTACCTGACCCCGAATGAAACCGAAGCGCGTGTGGCTTTAGGGCTGGCGCCGGATGATGCCCGCAGTAACCGGGAAATAGCCGATTTATTGCTCGAAACAGGCTGTCAGACGGTGGTCATGACTCTCGGTGATGCCGGGTCAGCGGTGTTTAGCAAAAACCTGACTCTGCACATCTCACCCTGCCGGGTCGAGGTGGTGGACAGCAATGGCGCAGGCGACAGCTTCAACGCCGGTCTTGCGGTGGCGCTGGATGAAGGCCAGCCCATCGAAGAGGCGGCGTATTTTGCCAATGCGACCGCCGCACTGTGCTGTACCGACTGGGAGACCGTACCGTCTTACAAATACCGGCCTGACGTCGAACGGTTTTTATCCGGCGCGCCGTCGCGCTAAGAGGAGAATAATGATGCGATCTTCACGTATTCTGCACCCGCAGCTTGCCGCCGCGCTGGCGACCCTCGGCCACACTGATATCGTGCTGGTGACTGACGCGGGGTTCCCCATTCCTGCGAACGCCAACCGGATCGATCTTGGCTTCTGGCCGGGTATTCCGGATGTTGTCGATATCCTTAAGGTTTTACGCCAGGAACTTTATGTTGAGGATGTACAGTTTGCCCGCGAGGTAAAAGAGTGCCACCCGGCGTTGTATCAGCAGGTGCAGGATATTTATACCGGTTCCGGCGCTGACTTTAGTGAAGCAAGCCACGAAACGCTCTGTCACGATATCGCCCATCGGGCCAAAGTTATCATTCGTTCCGGCTCTTTTGAGCCCTGGGCTAACTTTGCCCTGGTGGCGAGTACCGATCCCTTTGCCTGGTTTAGCACGCAGAGTAAGGTGGAACCGCTGCCGGCTTACGTAACCCGTCGCGAGCGGATTGAAAACAAATACGTTCCCTCGTTGAAATAAGCCCTGAGAAGTCGTTGTTAACGCAACGGCTTCTTTGGTTTTGCTCCCTTTATCCCTTGCACGGCAATTTTCTCACCGCTTAATTTAGGGAAGGTGCGATTTAATCGGTGGGGTTCAGTGGAGTCCTTATCTGTATTAGCCTTACCTTAGCTGAGCTGTAT
>NZ_CBFFRJ010000020.1:0-51865 GCF_965644225.1 Phytobacter sp. V91
ACGCCATGGTGCGTGACAATACAAAATGGGCGGCAGGTTAGCTGCCACCCATTGACTTTAAACACAGCTGCTCTCCCACGGGGAGAGGGAGCAAACACTAAAAGCCTTCTCCTGGAGAAGGCTTTGTTGTTTATTTTCGGTACAGCACTTTAATGATGTGGTAACCGAACTGCGTATGCAGCGGGCCGGTAGGCTCCAGCTCCGGGCAGGAGAACACGACTTTATCAAACGCCGGTACCATCTGGCCCTGTCTGAACTCACCTAAATGACCGCCTTTTTTGCCTGACGGGCAAGTGGAATGCTTTTTCGCCAGCTTTTCAAAATCGCCGCCGTTTTTCAGTTGTTCCAGAAGGTCGAGTGCCAGTTTCTCTTCTTTCACCAGAATGTGCATTGCTGCCGCTGTTTTTGCCATGATTGTGCCTTAATAGAATGGGGATAAATCTGGCCGCAATCTTACCATGCGTTAGCGGCGATACAGCACCTTGATGATGTGGTAACCAAACTTCGTTTTCACGGGCCCAAAAGGAGTCAGCAGCGGGCAACTGAAAACGGCTTTGTCGAAGGGGCCAACCATCACGCCCTGTTTGAATTCCCCCAGGTCGCCGCCGTTGCGTGCCGACGGACAGCTGGAATGAAGTCTTGCCAGATGATCAAAGCTGGATCCCTTTTCCAGTTTTCCAGGATCTCCAGTGCCCGTTTTTCTGTCTTTACCAGAATATGCAGTGCTGCTGCGGTCTTCGCCATTTTTCCTGCCCTGTAATTTATACATGTCGCCACACTTTACCATCCGCAGGTAAATCTCCCTCTGGCTTTCTGCTACAATCCTTCCCCCGTTCGAAGATTGAGCACTATGTCCATGCGTCTGAACCCCGGCCAACAACAAGCCGTAGAATTTGTCACCGGTCCTTGCCTGGTGCTGGCGGGTGCCGGTTCCGGTAAAACCCGCGTTATCACCAATAAAATTGCTCATTTGATCCGCGTTTGTGGCTATCAGGCGCGGCACATTGCGGCGGTGACCTTTACCAACAAAGCTGCGCGCGAGATGAAAGAGCGTGTCGGGCAGACGTTGGGGCGCAAAGAGGCGCGGGGACTGATGATTTCGACCTTCCATACCCTGGGTCTGGATATCATCAAACGGGAATTCGCGGCACTGGGGATGAAATCTAACTTTTCTCTGTTCGATGACACGGATCAGGTGGCGTTGCTCAAGGATCTGACCGAAGGGTTGATCGACGACAAAGTGGTGCTGCAACAGCTGATCTCAACGATCTCCAACTGGAAAAACGATCTGCTGACGCCTTCTCAGGCCGCGGCGCGGGCTATCGGCGAACGTGACCGCATTTTTGCGCATTGTTACAGCCTGTATGACACGCATCTGAAGGCCTGTAACGTGCTGGATTTTGATGACCTGATTCTGCTGCCCACCTTGTTACTGCAACGTAATGAAGAGGTTCGCGAGCGCTGGCAAAACAAAATTCGCTATCTGCTGGTGGATGAATACCAGGATACCAACACCAGCCAGTATGAGCTGGTCAGATTGCTGGTCGGCCCCCGGGCGCGGTTTACGGTAGTTGGCGATGACGACCAGTCCATCTACTCCTGGCGTGGCGCGCGGCCACAAAACCTGGTTCTGCTGAACGAAGATTTTCCGGCATTGCAGGTCATCAAGCTGGAGCAGAACTATCGCTCATCCGGGCGTATTCTGAAAGCGGCGAATATCCTGATTGCCAACAACCCCCATGTGTTTGAAAAGCGACTTTTTTCTGAGCTGGGCTATGGTGCTGAACTGAAGGTGCTGAGCGCCAACAATGAGGAACATGAAGCGGAGCGGGTCACCGGGGAGCTGATTGCCCATCACTTTATCAATAAGACGCAATACAAGGATTACGCCATTCTTTATCGCGGCAATCATCAGTCCCGCGTATTTGAAAAATTCCTGATGCAAAACCGCATCCCCTACCGAATTTCCGGCGGCACTTCGTTCTTTTCACGTCCGGAGATCAAAGACCTGCTGGCCTATCTGCGGGTCCTGACCAATCAGGATGATGACAGCGCTTTCTTGCGTATTGTGAACACGCCAAGGCGTGAAATCGGCGCTGCCACCCTGCAAAAACTGGGCGAGTGGGCAATGGTGCGCAATAAAAGCCTGTTCGCTGCCAGCTTCGATGTCGGGCTCAACCAGACGCTCACCGGCCGCGGCTATGAATCGCTCACCCGATTTACCCACTGGCTGGGCGACGTTCAGCGACTGGCGGAACGCGAACCTCTTTCGGCGGTGCGCGATCTGATCCATGGCATTGATTACGAATCCTGGCTGTATGAAACCTCTCCCAGCCCAAAAGCCGCAGAAATGCGCATGAAAAACGTGAATACGCTGTTTTCATGGATGACGGAAATGCTGGAGGGCGATGAACTGAACGAGCCGATGGCGTTGGATCAGGTCGTCACCCGCTTTACGCTCCGCGATATGATGGAGCGCGGCGAAAGTAATGAAGAGCTGGATCAGGTGCAGTTGATGACGTTACATGCGTCAAAAGGGCTCGAATTCCCCTACGTCTTTATGGTGGGCATGGAAGAGGGCTTCCTGCCTCATCAGAGCAGCATTGATGAGGAAAACATCGATGAGGAGCGTCGTCTCGCGTATGTCGGTATTACGCGCGCGCAAAAAGAGCTGACCTTTACGCTCTGTAAGGAACGACGGCAGTACGGTGAGCTTGTCCGCCCCGAACCGAGTCGTTTTCTGCTGGAACTGCCGCAGGATGATGTGGTCTGGGAGCAGGAGCGGAAGGTCGTCAGCCCGCAGGAGCGGATGCAAAAAGGCCAGGCTAACGTCGCCAGTATCAAAGCGATGCTGGAACGGGCAAAAGGGAAGTCATAAAAAATAGCCCGCTGAGGGAAACTCATCGGGCATTCAGCGTTAAATCACATCTATCGGCCAGTGGACATAGCTTTGCCACTGGCTTTCCTGCTCGATAAGCTCAGCGCCCAGCGGGTGGTTCTCCAGCCAGCCTTCCGGTAAGCGCAGCGTCAGTTTCTCGCCTTCGGCCACGACTCTGATGTCAGGCAACAGATCATCGCGACGACGGCTGGCGAAAATGATGGCCAGCCGCAGCAGACGGCAGATATGTTCCGCTACGCGCGGCGGCACGGCATTTTGCTGATGAAGAGACGACAGATCGACCGGGTTGGTCTGGTTTAACAGCAGGGTCGACAGCAGCTTTTTCTGTGCCGGAGTAAAGCCTGGCAAATCCAGATTTCTTACCAGCCAGGCCGCATGCAACGGCGCTTGTTTGAATTCAATACTTAAACCGATCTCGTGTAACTCACTGGCGACTTCGAGGATTTCAATGCTCCAGGCATCAAGCTCCCATGCTTCAGATACGCTATCAGCGAACAGGACTGCAAGCGTGGAGACACGACGAGCCTGATCGGCATCAATGATAAAACGGCGCTGAATATTGCGCAGCGTGCGGCTGCGAATGTCCTGATCGACAGTCAGATGCAGCATGCCGTAGACCAGACCTTCACGCAGCGCACCGCCAGCCAGCGTCATGCTCTGAATGTTCATCTCGGTGAAAATGGCGATCAGGATGGCGAGACCACTGGGGAAAACCAGCGCGCGCTCCAGCGTCAGACCTTCGATTTCAAGCTCTTCCAGGCGGCCGCATTGAATGGCCCGCTGTTTTAACTGCTGGAGTTTAGTCAGGGTGATGCGTTCATCCATCCCCTGCGCCATCATGATTTCCTGTAACGCCTGCACCGTCCCAGAAGCACCGACACAGACCTGCCAGCCATGACGACGTAAGTCATCGGCAACCGGACGCAGGACTTCTCGTGCGGCCTGTTCGGCAGCGTCAAAATTCTCCTGGCCAAGATTGCGATCGGTAAAAAATCGCTCAAGCCAGGTGACGCAACCCATAGAGAGACTAAACAGGGATGTGGCCTGAGCGCCGGTGCCGGTGACGAGCTCAGTACTGGCGCCGCCGATGTCGACCACTAAGCGGCGATCGGATCCGCCGGTGGTGTGCGCTACGCCCTGGTAAATCAAGCGGGCTTCATCTTCGCCGCTAATAATTTGCACCGGGCAGCCGAGGATCTGTTGGGCTTTGGCAATAAAATCACTCGCATTCACCGCCAGCCGCAGGGTTGCGGTCGCCACCACACGAATTTGTTCGTGAGGGATATCCTGCAAGCGTTCTGAGAATAAACGCAGGCACTGCCAGCCGCGTTCCATCGCTTCCTGCGAAAGGACATTTTCCCGGCTTAAGCCCGCCGCCAGACGGACTTTACGCTTAATGCGGGTTAGCGTTTGAATACTGCCAGCCACCTCGCGAACAACCAGCATATGAAAACTGTTTGAACCTAAATCAATCGCCGCATACAGCGAGGTGGAAGCGAGCATATTTTTCTAACCTGAGCGACGGCGGTTACGCGGCGCGCTGTTACGACGCGGGCCGTTGCCTGAACGCGAGCGAACAAGGCGTTTTGCTGGAGGTAATTCGCTTAACAGCGCATCCGGATTGTATTTACTGACCGGAATAGAGTGCGCGATATAGGTTTCAATTGCCGGCAGGTTCAGGGCGTACTCTTCACAGGCGAGGCTGATGGAATGCCCACTTGCCCCAGCACGACCGGTACGGCCAATACGGTGAACGTAGTCTTCGCAATCGTCCGGCAGATCGTAGTTAAAGACGTGTGTCACTGCGGGGATGTGCAGGCCACGAGCCGCAACGTCCGTTGCCACCAGGATGTCCAGATCGCCACGGGTGAATTCTTCGAGGATACGCAGGCGTTTTTTCTGCGCAACGTCGCCGGTCAACAATCCGACACGGTGACCATCTGCGGCAAGGTGGCCCCAGATATCTTCACAGCGGTGTTTGGTGTTGGCGAAAATAATGGCGCGATCCGGCCACTCTTCTTCAAGCAGGGTTTGCAGCAGACGCATTTTCTCTTCGTTAGACGGATAGAAAAGCTCTTCTTTAATACGGTGGCCCGTTTTTTGTTCCGGTTCGACTTCCACGTATTCAGCATTATTCATTTGCTCAAATGCCAGCTCACGCACCCGGTATGAGAGGGTCGCGGAGAACAGCATATTGAGGCGCTGATCTACCGCAGGCATACGGCGGAACAACCAGCGGATATCTTTGATAAAGCCCAGGTCGTACATACGATCGGCTTCATCAAGAACCACTACCTGGATAGCGCCAAGGTTAATGTGATTCTGCTTGGTATAATCAATGAGGCGACCGGTTGTACCGATCAGAATGTCGACACCGCTCTCAAGCACTTTTAGCTGCTTGTCGTAACCGTCGCCACCGTAGGCGAGACCCAGTTTCAGGCCGGTCGCTTGTGCCAGCGGTTCAGCATCGGCGTGAATTTGTACTGCTAATTCACGGGTTGGAGCCATGATAAGGGCGCGCGGTTGATTCACCTTGCGATCATCAATAGCAGGATGAGAAAGCAGATAATGGAACGCTGACGTTAAAAACGCCATCGTTTTGCCGGTACCGGTTTGCGCCTGCCCTGCAACATCACGACCAGCCAGCGTTAGCGGGAGGGCCAGTGCCTGTATGGGCGTACAATTATGAAACCCTTTAGTTTCAAGGGCTTCAATCACCTTAGGGTGCAGGGCGAAGTCGGAAAACTTCTGTTCAGTTAAATGTGTTTTGCTCATAGTGTGGTAGAATATCAGTTTACTATTGCTTTACGAAAGCACATCCGTTCAAATAAACGGGGTGAAATAAAGTCAACCTTTAGTAAGGTTATGCTACATACCTTAACAAGGTAGACATAATCCTGTGGAGTAAATATGAGCGATAAAATTATTCACCTGACTGACGACAGTTTTGACACGGATGTACTCAAAGCGGACGGGCTGGTTCTCGTCGATTTCTGGGCCGAATGGTGCGGTCCGTGTAAAATGATCGCCCCGATTCTGGATGAAGTCGCTAGCGAGTATGAAGGTAAACTGACCGTCGCGAAGCTGAATATCGACCAGAACCCTGGTACTGCGCCTAAGTATGGCATCCGTGGTATTCCGACCCTGCTGTTGTTTAAAAACGGCGAAGTGGCTGCGACTAAAGTCGGCGCACTGTCCAAAGGTCAACTGAAAGAGTTCCTGGACGCGAATCTGGCGTAATTCCTCGAATCTCAGCCGGTGCGACAGTAATCCTAAATTATGTGGATCGCTGGACGCCCGGCTTCAGTCGTGCTAATTTAGTTTTGACTTCGTTTTGAACATACCTTGTAGTTTGAATCTTGTATTACCCCGATACTTCCCGCTAAGAACTGAAGTGGATAGATTCCGGGCTTATCACTTTTTCCGTCTTATCGTTTCAGTTCTGCGTACTCTCCTGTGACCAGGCAGCGATTGGACATAAGTTGATGGCCGTTAACAGGCATGGATGTGACCCTGCCATACCATTCACAACATTAAGTTCGAGTTCTACCCCGAGTTTAAGAACCCACACCATTATGAATCTTACCGAATTAAAGAATACGCCGGTTTCTGAGCTGATCACTCTCGGCGAAAATATGGGACTGGAAAACCAGGCTCGTATGCGCAAGCAGGACATTATTTTTGCCATCCTGAAGCAGCACGCAAAGAGTGGCGAGGATATCTTTGGTGACGGTGTACTGGAGATATTGCAGGACGGATTTGGTTTCCTCCGTTCAGCAGACAGCTCCTACCTCGCCGGTCCTGATGACATCTACGTTTCCCCCAGCCAAATCCGCCGTTTCAACCTCCGCACTGGTGATACCATTTCAGGTAAGATTCGTCCGCCGAAAGAAGGTGAACGTTACTTTGCGCTGTTGAAAGTTAACGAAGTTAACTACGATAAGCCGGAAAACTCGCGTAACAAGATCCTGTTCGAGAACTTAACGCCGCTGCACGCAAACTCCCGTCTGCGTATGGAGCGTGGTAATGGCTCGACCGAAGACTTAACTGCCCGTGTTCTGGATCTGGCATCGCCGATTGGCCGCGGCCAGCGTGGTCTGATTGTGGCGCCGCCGAAAGCGGGTAAAACCATGCTGCTGCAAAACATTGCGCAGAGCATTGCCTACAATCACCCGGATTGCGTGCTGATGGTTCTGCTCATCGACGAACGTCCGGAAGAAGTAACCGAGATGCAGCGTCTGGTGAAAGGTGAAGTTGTTGCTTCAACCTTCGACGAACCGGCATCCCGCCACGTGCAAGTGGCTGAAATGGTTATCGAGAAAGCGAAACGTCTGGTTGAACATAAGAAAGACGTTATCATTCTGCTCGACTCCATTACTCGTCTGGCGCGTGCTTATAACACCGTGGTTCCGGCTTCCGGTAAAGTGTTGACCGGTGGTGTGGATGCGAATGCTCTGCATCGTCCAAAACGTTTCTTCGGTGCTGCGCGTAACGTTGAAGAGGGTGGTAGCCTGACTATCATCGCCACTGCGCTTGTCGATACCGGCTCTAAAATGGATGAAGTTATCTACGAAGAGTTTAAAGGCACCGGTAATATGGAACTGCATCTGGCACGTAAGATCGCTGAAAAACGCGTCTTCCCGGCCATTGATTACAACCGTTCCGGTACCCGTAAAGAAGAGCTGCTCACCACTCAGGAAGAGCTGCAAAAAATGTGGATCCTGCGCAAAATCATTCATCCGATGGGTGAAATCGACGCAATGGAGTTCCTTATCAATAAGCTGGCAATGACGAAGACGAATGATGAGTTCTTCGACATGATGAAGCGCTCTTAATACAAATAAAGCTCCGAAACGCCACGTTTTTACGTGGCGTTTTTTATTTATGGGCTATACGCTATATGCATTGGGACAGGCATCGTCCGCCGCAGGCCATCCCCACTCAAATATCAAGGCAATCAATGCCCTGGTTGCTTGAGAAATATACTAAAACGCCTGTGAATGACTTGCTTTCTCCTTTTTGGAGAGGGGCATCGTCGTTATACTGCCAGGATTAACATTCGCTGAGAGCTTGCATTGTGAATTTACTCACTGCGTTTACTGAATTATTCAGTGTTTTCTTATTCACGACCGTCTTTTTATTCTTTGCCCGTAAAGTGGCAAAACGCGTCGGTCTGGTGGATAAGCCCAACTTCCGCAAACGGCATCAGGGTCTGATTCCGTTGGTTGGGGGAATTTCAGTCTACGCGGGTATCTGCTTCACCTTCGGTATCGCCAATTATTACATTCCTCATGCCGCCCTTTACCTCGCCTGCGCTGGGGTACTGGTGTTCGTTGGCGTGATGGACGATCGTTTCGATATCAGCGTTAAAATTCGCGCGTTGATTCAGGCGCTTATCGCCATTGTGATGATGACCGTCGGTAAACTCTATCTGAGCAGCCTCGGCTATATCTTCGGTACCTGGGAAATGGTGCTGGGCCCCTTTGGTTACCTGCTGACGCTGTTTGCCGTCTGGGCGGCGATCAACGCATTTAATATGGTCGATGGTATCGACGGGCTTTTAGGGGGACTGTCGTGCGTCTCTTTCGCCGCGATAGGCATCATTTTATGGTTCGACGGGCAAATCAGCCTCGCCATGTGGTGCTTTGCCATGATTGCCGCCATCCTGCCTTATATCCTGCTAAACCTCGGTGTGCTCGGGCGTCGCTATAAAGTCTTTATGGGTGACGCGGGCAGCACCTTTATCGGCTTTACCCTGATCTGGATTTTGCTGGAAACGACCCAGGGGAAAACGCACCCCATCAGCCCGGTGACGGCGCTGTGGATTATCGCCATCCCATTAATGGACATGGTGGCGATTATGTATCGTCGTCTGCGTAAAGGCATGAGCCCGTTTTCTGCCGATCGCCAGCATATTCACCATCTCATTATGCGTGCCGGGTTTACCTCCCGTCAGGCCTTTGTTTTGATAACCTTCGCCGCTGCTTTACTGGCCTCTATCGGGGTAGTCACGGAATATACCCACTTCGTCCCTGAATGGGTGATGCTGGCATTATTTTTGCTATCTTTTTTCTTATATGGCTACTGCATTAAACGCGCCTGGAAAGTGGCGCGTTTCATCAAGCGGGTGAAGCGCAGAATCCGCCGTAACAGTGGTAACAAACCAACACTAACTAAGTAAATCCGGGAAAGCGATGACTCAACCATTATCGGGAGCACCTTTAGCGGGTACAGAAAATGAGCTGGATATTCGTGGTTTGTTTCGTACCCTTTGGGCTGGAAAATTGTGGATTGGGGGGATTGCGCTACTGCTGGCGTTAGTCGCCTTAACCTGGACGTTTTTTGCTCGCCAGGAGTGGAGCGCAACGGCCATTACCGACAGACCCACGGTGAATATGTTGGGGGGCTTTTACTCCCAACAGCAGTTTTTGCGTAATCTGGATGTCAAAGCCAGCCTCGCACCCGTTGATCAGCTTTCCGTCATGGATGAGGCGTATAAAGAGTTTGTAATGCAACTTGCCTCCTGGGATACGCGCCGCGATTTCTGGTCGCAGACGGATTACTTCAAGCAGCGGAAAGTAGGCAACAGCAAAGCAGATGCCGCCATGCTGGATGAACTGATAACCAATATTCAGTACACGGCGGGCGATGCGCTTAAAAATCTGAATGACAACGTGAAGCTGACGGCGGAAACCGCGCCTGACGCCAATAATTTACTGCGCCAGTATGTCGCTTTCGCCAGCCAGCGCGCGGCGATACATCTGAACGATGAGCTAAAAGGCGCCTGGGCTGCACGTACTATTCAGACGAAAGCGCAAGTGAAGCGGCAGGAAGAGGTGGCGAAGGCCATCTTCAGCCGTCAGGTAAGCAGCGTTGAGCGCGCGCTGAAGGTCGCGGAAGCGCACAATATTTCCCGTAGTGAAACGGAAGTCCCTGCCGCTGAGCTGCCGGATTCAGAACTCTTTTTGTTAGGTCGCCCGATGCTTCAGGCGCGGCTGGAGAATTTGCAGGCAGTTGGGCCTGAATTCGGTCTGGACTACTTCCAGAACCGGGCCATGCTGAACACCTTAAACGTAGGCCCCACACTCGACCCGCGTTTTCAGACATATCGTTATTTGCGCACGCCGGAAGAACCGGTAAAACGCGACAGTCCGCGTCGTGCTTTCCTGATGATCATGTGGGGGGTTGTGGGGGCACTGACAGGCGCAGGTGTTGCCTTAGCGCGCCGCCGCACTCACTAACAGCTGTCTAAGATGAAGGCCCTGGCCTTCATCACCTAATCGAAGAGAAACGTTGTGAAAGTACTCACCGTATTTGGCACACGCCCGGAAGCCATTAAGATGGCGCCACTGGTACATGCGCTGGCAAAGGATCCTGATTTCGACGCAAAGGTATGCGTTACTGCGCAGCATCGGGAGATGCTCGATCAGGTGTTGAATCTTTTTTCCATCGTTCCGGATTACGACCTGAACATTATGCAGCCCGGACAAGGGCTGACAGAAATCACCTGTCGAATTCTGGAAGGCCTTAAGCCGATCCTTGAATCTTTCCGCCCGGACGTGGTGCTGGTACATGGTGATACCACGACAACGGTCGCGGCAAGCCTCGCGGCATTCTATCAGCGTATCCCGGTCGGTCATGTTGAAGCCGGGTTGCGAACCGGCGATCTCTCGTCACCCTGGCCGGAAGAGGCCAACCGAACGTTAACGGGGCATCTGGCGCTTTATCATTTCGCGCCAACGGAAAACTCACGCGCTAATTTGCTGCGGGAAAACATCGCGGATAAGCATATTTTTGTCACCGGCAATACCGTGATCGACGCGCTTTTCTGGGTGCGTGACACCATTCTCAATACGCCGTCTATCCGGGAAGAACTGGCGTCACGCTATCCGTTCCTCGATAGCAACAAGAAACTGATTCTGGTCACCGGCCATCGCCGGGAGAGTTTTGGGCGTGGGTTTGAAGAGATCTGCCATGCGCTGGCTGAAATTGCGGCAAAGCATGATGATGTGCAGATAGTCTATCCCGTCCATCTCAATCCGAACGTCAGCGAGCCGGTGAACCGGATCCTTGGCCATGTTAACAACATCGTATTGATCGAGCCGCAGGACTATCTGCCGTTCCTGTGGCTGATGAACCACGCCTGGCTGATCCTCACTGATTCCGGTGGGATTCAGGAGGAAGCGCCCTCACTGGGGAAACCGGTGCTGGTGATGCGCGATACCACGGAACGCCCGGAAGCGGTGGATGCCGGAACGGTCAGACTGGTTGGAACAAACTGTCAGCGTATTGTTGAAGAGGTCTCGCGGCTGCTGAATGACAACGACGCCTGGCAAGCCATGAGCCATGCACATAATCCGTATGGAGACGGGCAGGCCTGTGGTCGAATTTTGCATGCATTGAAAAATAATCGGGTAACGCTATGAGCTTCACAACCATTTCCGTCATTGGCCTTGGCTATATTGGACTGCCAACCGCAGCGGCTTTTGCCTCCCGGCAAAAACAGGTCGTGGGGATCGACATTAACGCCCATGCGGTGGACACCATCAACCAGGGAAAAATTCACATTGTCGAGCCGGATCTGGACAAAGTGGTCAAAACCGCAGTGGAAGGCGGATGGTTGCGCGCCAGCACCACGCCTGTTGAGGCCGATGCTTATTTAATCGCCGTCCCAACGCCTTTTAAAGGCGAACATGAACCTGACATGAAATTTGTCGAGGCGGCGGCGAAGTCCATTGCGCCGGTGCTGAAAAAGGGCGCGCTGGTTATCCTCGAGTCAACTTCGCCGGTGGGTTCAACCGAGCAAATGGCCGCATGGCTGGCTGATGCTCGCCCGGATCTGACCTTCCCGCAGCAGGCCGGGGAACAGGCCGATATCAACATCGCCTACTGCCCGGAGCGTGTGCTGCCGGGGCAGGTTATGGTTGAACTGATCAAGAACGACCGTGTGATTGGCGGGATGACGCCGGTCTGCTCTGCACGCGCGAGCGAGCTGTATAACATTTTCCTTGAAGGCGAATGTGTGGTGACCAACTCCCGTACCGCTGAGATGTGCAAACTGACGGAAAACAGCTTCCGTGACGTCAACATTGCGTTTGCCAACGAACTGTCGCTGATCTGTGCCGAGCAGGGGATCAACGTCTGGGAGCTGGTGCGTCTGGCGAATCGCCATCCACGGGTGAATATTTTGCAGCCGGGTCCCGGCGTCGGCGGCCACTGTATCGCGGTCGATCCCTGGTTTATCGTGGCGCAAAACCCGCAGCAGGCGCGACTGATTCGCACCGCGCGTGAAGTGAATGACAGCAAACCCCATTGGGTGCTTGACCAGGTGAAAGCCACCGTGGCTGATTGCCTGGCGGCCACCAACAAGCGGGCCAGTGAGCTGAAGATCGCCTGCTTTGGGCTGGCGTTTAAACCCAATATTGATGATTTACGTGAAAGCCCGGCGATGGAAATTGCCCATAGCATCGCGACCTGGCACAGCGGTGAAACGCAGGTGGTTGAGCCGAATATTCACCAGTTGCCGCCGCGTCTTGCGGATAACTGCACGCTGGCGAGCCTGCAGGATGCGCTGGCGCAAGCCGATGTGCTGGTCATGCTGGTCGATCACAAAGAATTCAAAGCGATTGCAGGCGACAGCGTGCGCCAGCAATACGTTGTGGATACCAAAGGCGTCTGGCGCTGAGGTTTGACAAATGGCGATAAACGGCCTCATTGAAGAGCTGGCGTGGGAAAGTCACTTTTTTGGTCTTCCCAGCGCCATCCTGCGTTTGCAGGATGATGCTCCCGCACTTAATATCGCCGACTTTGACGCCTGGTCCCGTGTGCAGGTGAAGATCCCGGCAGCAAATACCCGCCAGCTTGATGCGCTGCAACAATTCGGTTTTCGCCTTGTCGAAGGGGAAGCGGATTTTGTGCTGTCGGTGCCTGCCGGCGTTATCGATCCGCAGGCGCAGACGGCGACGGAAGTGGATATTGCCCCTTTGCGTCAGATGGCGGCGCAACTGTTCACGCAAAGTCGCTTCCGTGCGCCCTGGTATCCGGCTGACGCTGGGGGGCGCTTCTATGCGCAGTGGATTGAAAATGCCGTGAAAGGCCTTTTCGACCATCTGTGTTTACTGTTCCGCGACGGGCGTGGCGAGATTACGGCTTTTGTTTCCCTGCGCCAGCTTAGTACCCACGAAGCCCGTATTGGTCTTCTTGGCGGCTATGGCGCCGGGGAAAAGTTAATGCAGGCAGCATGTTACTGGGCGCAACAGCACCAGATAACCACGCTTCGGGTGGCGACGCAGATAAGCAATCTGGCCGCCATCAAACGATATACACGCAGCGGCGCAGTAATGGACAGCGCCGCTTACTGGCTATACAGGTGACTCTATGATCCCTTTCAATGCGCCTCCGGTAGTGGGAACGGAACTCGACTATATGCAGTCGGCAATGGGCAGCGGCAAGCTCTGCGGCGACGGCGGTTTTACCCGTCGCTGCCAGCAGTGGATGGAACAACGCTTCCATAGCCCGAAAGTCCTGCTGACGCCGTCCTGTACGGCATCGCTGGAGATGGCGGCACTGTTGCTGGATATAAAGCCCGGCGACGAAGTGATCATGCCAAGCTATACCTTCGTCTCGACGGCCAATGCTTTTGTCCTGCGCGGCGCGAAAATCGTCTTTGTTGATATTCGTCCGGATACGCTGAACATCGATGAAACCCGTATTGAAGCCGCCATTACTGATAAAACCCGCGCCATTGTGCCGGTGCATTACGCAGGCGTTGCCTGCGAAATGGATACCATCATGGCGATTGCCAAACGGCATAACCTGTTTGTGGTGGAAGATGCCGCCCAGGGCGTGATGTCCACTTATAAGGGGAAGGCGTTAGGCACTATCGGTCACATTGGCTGCTTTAGCTTCCATGAGACCAAAAACTACACCGCTGGAGGCGAAGGCGGTGCGACGCTGATTAACGATCGCGCGTTGATTGAGCGGGCGGAAGTTATCCGCGAGAAAGGAACGAATCGCAGCCAGTTCTTCCGTGGTCAGGTAGATAAATACACCTGGCGCGATATCGGCTCCAGCTACCTGATGGCGGATTTGCAGGCGGCTTATCTGTGGGCGCAACTGGAAGCCGCGGACAGGATTAATCAGCAGCGTTTGTCCCTATGGCAGACCTACTACGATGCGTTGACGCCCCTGGCGCGGGCCGGGCGGATTACCTTGCCGTCGATCCCCAAAGACTGTGGTCCCAATGCGCACATGTTTTATATCAAGCTGCGTGATGAAGACGATCGCAGCAAATTGATCGCTTTCCTGAAAGAGGCCGAAATTCTGTCGGTCTTCCATTACATCCCGCTGCATGCTTCTCCTGCGGGCGAGAAATTCGGCGAATTCCACGGTGACGATCGGCATACGACTGAGGAAAGTGAGCGTTTGCTTCGTCTGCCTCTGTTCTACAATCTGGCTCCTGTTAACCAGCGTACCGTAATTAACACCTTGCTGAGCTATTTCAACTGACATGTCGCTGGCAAAAGCATCTGTCTGGACGGCGGCAAGTACCCTCGTCAAAATCGGCGCGGGTTTACTGGTGGTCAAACTGCTGGCGCTGGCCTATGGCCCGGCAGGGGTTGGCCAGGCGGGAAACTTCCGTCAGTTAATTACCGTGCTGGGTGTCCTTGCGGGGGCCGGGATCTTCAATGGCGTAACGAAATTTGTCGCCCAGCATCATGATAATCCGCAGTCCCTGCGCAGGGTCGTTGGCACCTCTTCGGCAATGGTGCTGGGTTTTTCTACGTTAATGGCACTGGTGTTTCTGCTTGCGGCGGCACCCATCAGCCAGGGATTATTCGGTCATCAGGATTACCAGGGGTTGGTCAGGCTGGTGGCGCTGGTACAAATGGGGATTGCCTGGGCAAACCTGTTGCTGGCGGTAATGAAAGGTTTTCGTGATGCAGCCGGTAACGCGTTATCGCTGATTATGGGCAGCGTGATTGGGGTTATCGCCTGGTATCTCTGTTATAAAGTCGGGCACTATCAGGGCGCTTTGCTGGGGATGGCGCTGGTGCCCGCCCTGGTGATTATCCCGGCGCTGGGTATGCTGCTTCGCCGCCGTCACGTTCCGCTGCGCTATTTTATGCCGGTCTGGGATAATGGCCTTGCCGGGCAGCTCAGTAAATTTACCTTAATGGCGCTGATCACCTCCGCGACCTTACCTCTGGCTTATGTGATGATGCGAAACCAGCTGGCGGCGCATTACAGCTGGGATGATGTCGGGATCTGGCAAGGGGTAAGCAGTATCTCTGATGCTTATCTACAATTTATTACCGCCTCGTTCAGTGTGTACCTGCTTCCGACATTGTCGCGGTTAACCGCAAAGCAGGACATTACCCGTGAAATCGTCAGGTCGCTGAAGTTTGTGTTACCGGCGGTGGCGGCGGCGAGTTTCTGCGTCTGGTTACTGCGGGATTTTGCTATCTGGGTTCTGTTCTCTGACAAATTCACCGCCATGCGTGATTTGTTTGCCTGGCAGCTGATCGGGGATGTATTGAAAGTAGGCGCTTACGTATTTGGTTATCTGGTTATCGCGAAAGCATCGCTGCGCTTCTATATTCTGGCGGAATTGAGCCAGTTTGCGTTGCTGACGCTGTTTTCCCATTTGCTGATCCCGGCTCATGGCGCGGCGGGCGCAGCACAGGCGTACATGGCAACCTACATTATTTATTTCGCCCTCTGTTGCGGCGTTTTTTTACTATGGCGTAGACGGCAATGACTGCACTTATTCACGTTCTGGGATCGGATATCCCACACCATAACCACACCGTGCTGCGATTCTTCAATGATAATCTCGCGGCATCGGGTGAGCTTGCCCGTGAGTTTATGCTGGCCGGGCAGGATGACGGGATGAGTGCCGCTTATCCCGCGTTACAACTGCATTTTTACGGTTCCAAGCAGTCGCTGGCGCAGGCGGTGATCGCCAAAGCGAAGGCCGACCGACAGCAGCGCTTCTTTTTTCACGGCCAGTTTAATACCGGCATCTGGCTGGCGCTGCTGCGTGGGGCGATTAAATCATCCCAGTTCTGGTGGCATGCCTGGGGCGCGGATCTTTATGAGGTCTCCCACAGCCTGAAATTCCGCCTGTTTTACCCATTGCGGCGTCTTGCTCAAGGGCGGATCGGGGCCATTTTTGCTACCCGGGGCGATCTGGCCTGGTTTAAAAAAGTTCACCCCTACGTGCGTGGCGAACTGCTGTACTTCCCGACGCGAATGGATCCGGCGTTAAATACCCTGGGGTATGAAATTGAACGTCAGGGAAAACTGACGCTGCTGGTGGGTAACTCTGGCGATCCCAGTAATGAGCATATTGCCGCGCTGAATGCCATTCACCGGCAGTTTGGCGATAACGTTAATGTGATTGTGCCTATGGGCTACCCGGCGAATAACGAAAGCTATATTGCGCAGGTACGTCAGGCCGGCCAGGCCTTATTTAGCCCGGATAACCTGCGTATTCTCGATGAAAAAATGGCCTTCGACGATTATCTGGCTCTGCTCAGTCAGTGCGATCTGGGCTATTTCATTTTTGCCCGTCAACAGGGTATTGGTACGCTGTGTCTGCTGATACAGGCGGGGATCCCCTGCGTACTGAATCGCAAAAATCCGTTCTGGCGCGATATGGTGGAAGAGGGCGTTCCGGTGCTGTTTACCGACGATCCTCTTAATGAGGGGATTGTCCGTGAGGCCCAGCGTCAGCTGCTGGCGGTGGATAAAGACGCTATCACTTTCTTTAGCCCCAACTACATTTCCCCCTGGCATCAGGCGCTGCGTATTGCCGCCGGGGAGCGTCGATGAGTCCACTCGAATTTTGCGGCTTACTGATCCTGTGGTTGCTGGCGTCGCTGTTTATCGCCACCCTGACCTGGTTTGAGTTCCGTCGTGTGCGCTTTAACTTCAACGTCTTCTTTTCGTTGCTATTCTTGCTCACCTTTTTCTTTGGCTTCCCGTTAACCAGCATTCTGGTATTCCGCTTCGACGTGAGTGTGGCGCCCCCCGCTATCATGATGCAATCGCTGCTGGCCGCGACCTGTTTCTATGGCATTTATTATGTGAGCTATAAAACCCGTCTACGCGCCTCTTCGCACCTGACGCCCCGACGCCCGCTGTTCAGGGTGAACCGGGTTGAGGCCCATCTAACCTGTGCGATGCTAATGGCTATTGCGCTGGTGAGCGTGGGCATCTTCTTTATGCACAACGGCTTTTTGCTGTTCCGGCTCCAGTCCTACAGCCAGATTTTTTCCAGCGAAGTCTCAGGTGTGGCGCTCAAGCGGTTCTTCTATTTCTTCATTCCGGCCATGCTGGTTGTCTACTTCCTGCGCCAGGACGCTAAAGCATGGCTGTTTTTCCTCGTCAGCACGGTGGCTTTTGGGCTTCTGACTTACATGATTGTCGGCGGTACGCGCGCCAATATTATTATCGCCTTCGCTATCTTCCTGTTTATTGGCATTATTCGTGGCTGGATCTCGCTGTGGATGCTGGCCGCCGCAGGCGTTATGGGGATTGTCGGTATGTTCTGGCTGGCGCTTAAGCGTTACGGGCTGAACGTCAGCGGCGATGAAGCCTTTTACACCTTCTTGTATCTCACCCGTGACACCTTTTCGCCATGGGAGAATCTGTCGCTTCTATTGCAAAACTACGACAAAATCGATTTTCAGGGGCTGGCGCCTGTTGTGCGCGACTTCTATGTTTTCATTCCCAGCTGGCTGTGGCCATCGCGGCCTGGCATTGTGCTTAACTCGGCGAACTACTTTACCTGGGAAGTGTTGAATAACCATTCCGGGCTGGCTATATCGCCAACGCTGATAGGCTCATTGGTGGTGATGGGTGGAGTGTGGTTTATTCCGTTCGGCGCGGTGCTGGTGGGGCTGATTATCAAATGGTTTGACTGGATCTATACCCTCGGCAATCGGGAGACAAACCGCTATAAATCGGCCATTTTGCATAGTTTCTGCTTTGGCGCCATCTTCAATATGATTGTCCTCGCGCGCGAGGGACTGGATGCTTTTGCTTCGCGGGTGGTCTTTTTCATTGTCATATTCGGCGCCTGTCTGCTGATGGCGAAATTGCTGTACTGGCTCTTTGATGTTGCCGGGCTTATTCATAAGCGCGGCGCTCCTCTGTCTCAGGTCTGAATAAGGATGCGAATGACTGACAACACAGTGGCTCCGGTGTATGAGCTGCGAGGACTGAAGCTTATCGGCTGGCGCGATATGCGGCATGCCATGGATTATTTATATGCCGATGGCGTTATCAAAGAAGGTACGCTGGTGGCGATCAATGCCGAGAAAATGCTGACCATTGAGGACGCTGCGCAGGTGCGCACGCTCATCACTGACGCAGAATTCAAATATGCAGATGGCATCAGTGTGGTGCGTTCGGTGCGCAAGAAATATCCCCATGCTGACGTTGAACGAGTAGCGGGTGCCGATCTGTGGGAAGCGCTAATGGAAAAAGCCGGTCGTGAAGGTACACCGGTCTTTTTGTTGGGCGGCAAACCTGATGTTCTGGCGCAAACGAAAGAGAAACTGAACCGCCAGTGGCAGGTCAATATCGTCGATAGTCAGGACGGTTATTTTCGCGCCGAGGATCGGCAGGCATTATTTGAACGCATTCGCGCCAGCGGGGCGAAGATTGTCACCGTGGCCATGGGATCGCCGCGCCAGGAAATTCTGATGCGCGACTGCCGGGCTGTTCATCCGCATGCCCTTTATATGGGCGTGGGAGGCACGTACGACGTTTTCACCGGCCACGTTAAACGTGCGCCAGCAATCTGGCAGCGAATGGGGCTGGAGTGGCTTTATCGTCTGCTTTCCCAACCCAGCCGTATCACCCGACAGCTGCGTTTGCTGCGTTATTTGTCCTGGCATTACCGGGGGCAGTTGTAATTCCTGGCTGCCGCATCATCCTGATGCGGCACATTCGCTGTTTTCTTGTGCTCAGCACCGTTTTTTTTATCCAGCGTTTGCCATTTTCCTCATTTTAAGAAACCATTCGCTCGCTCAATGCATTTGCATGGTGTTATTTGCACATTTAACGCCATTGTTGCTGAGTTTTTGCACGTTACTCTCATAAAAACAACCCGCCAGGCGGGGAAGAAGCAATCACAACAGAGGTTATATGGCCGAAAACAAACCTGAGCTCCAGCGTGGACTGGAGTCTCGTCACATCGAACTCATTGCCCTTGGCGGCACGATAGGCGTTGGCCTGTTTATGGGGGCCGCGAGCACCCTGAAATGGGCCGGTCCATCCGTGCTGCTGGCGTACATCATCGCCGGGATTTTTGTGTTTTTCATTATGCGCTCCATGGGCGAAATGCTGTTTCTGGAGCCTGTTGCCGGCTCTTTCGCGGTTTATGCGCACCGCTATATGAGCCCATTCTTTGGTTATCTCACCGCGTGGTCCTACTGGTTTATGTGGATGGCGGTGGGGATCTCGGAGATAACGGCGATTGGGGTGTATGTCCAGTTCTGGTTCCCGGAGATGGCACAGTGGATACCCGCGCTTATCGCCGTCGGGCTGGTTGCGCTGGCCAACCTCGCCGCCGTGCGCCTGTACGGCGAGATTGAGTTCTGGTTTGCGATGATTAAGGTCACCACTATCATCGTGATGATCGTCGTGGGGCTGGGGGTTATCTTCTTTGGCTTAGGCAATGGCGGTCATGCTATTGGTTTCGGTAATCTGACAGACCATGGCGGCTTCTTTGCCGGTGGCTGGAAAGGCTTCCTGACGGCGTTATGTATCGTGGTGGCTTCCTATCAGGGGGTAGAGCTTATCGGGATCACGGCCGGCGAAGCTAAAAACCCGCAGGTCACATTGCGTAGCGCAGTCAGCAAAGTACTGTGGCGCATCCTGATTTTCTATGTGGGCGCGATCTTTGTCATCGTCACCATTTTCCCGTGGAATGAGATTGGTACCAACGGTAGCCCCTTTGTCCTGACCTTCGCGAAGATTGGGATTACTGCGGCGGCCGGTATTATCAACTTTGTGGTACTGACGGCAGCGCTGTCTGGTTGTAACAGCGGAATGTACAGCTGCGGGCGTATGCTTTACGCGCTGGCGAAAAACCGCCAGTTACCCGCCGCGGTCGCTAAAGTATCGAAAAGCGGTGTGCCGGTAGCGGGGGTCAGCATTTCTATTGTTATCCTGCTGATTGGCTCCTGCCTGAACTACATCATTCCTAACCCTCAACGGGTGTTCGTCTATGTCTACAGCGCCAGCGTATTGCCCGGGATGGTGCCGTGGTTTGTGATTCTGGTGAGTCAGCTCCGGTTCCGCATTGCGCACCGGCAGGCGATTGCCAGCCATCCGTTCCGCTCAATCCTCTTCCCGTGGGCCAATTACGCCACTATGGCCTTCCTGGTGTGCGTGCTTATTGGTATGGCATTTAACGACGATACGCGTATGTCGCTGTTTGTCGGCATCCTCTTTATGGCGGTTGTCAGCGTCGCTTATAAGCTTTTGGGCTTTGGGCGCCATGTTGAAAGCCGTAAAGTGAGGGAATAATCACCAAAATGCGCAAAGCATAACCAAACGCGCATTTTATTTAAAAAGGCACTAGACAGAGGGAGGGGAAGTCCGTAATATCCAGCCCCGCAACGGCGCTAAGCGCCCGTAGCTCAGCTGGATAGAGCGCTGCCCTCCGGAGGCAGAGGTCTCAGGTTCGAATCCTGTCGGGCGCACCATTAAACCCGGTGCTTGATGAGCTGCGGTGGACTGTTAAGACAGGGCCGCGTGAAAAAATTTGTAGTGGTGGCTATAGCTCAGTTGGTAGAGCCCTGGATTGTGATTCCAGTTGTCGTGGGTTCGAGTCCCATTAGCCACCCCATTATTTAGTAGTAAAAAGTTTTGTTTTAAAAGTTTCGTGGAATGCGAAGGTGGCGGAATTGGTAGACGCGCTAGCTTCAGGTGTTAGTGTCCTTAGGATGTGGGGGTTCGAGTCCCCCCCCTCGCACCACAACTTAGATTGAACAAAAAAGTCAAAAAGCAGTACATCGGCGAGTAGCGCAGCTTGGTAGCGCAACTGGTTTGGGACCAGTGGGTCGGAGGTTCGAATCCTCTCTCGCCGACCAATTTTGAACCCCGCTTCGGCGGGGTTTTTTGTTTTCTGCGTATTACCTGTCCTTCATTTCTGCCCTGTTGCAAATCAACGACAACCCGAATGGTCACTGTCGCCATTGGGTGACGCGTAACATACTGATTTTCAGTGCATTACTCAGCCATCGTTTTGTTTGTCTCTTGCTGGCGACAATCTCAGGGCTGGCGCGCATCTGACAAGGCCACTTTTAGCTGCCAGTCGCCCTAATTACCTGAATTCCTAAAAGGTTACGGCAAAGTGGATTTGCTAATGCCAACCTGGCACACTATGTGCAATAATGTTTGTGTAGATGCTCATTCCATCTCTTATGTTCGCCTTCAGGCCTCATAAACTCAGGAATGATGCAGAGCCGTTTACGGTGCTTATCGTCCACTGACAGATGTCGCTTCGGCCTCATCAGACACCATGGACATTACGTTGAGTGAAGCACCCATTTATGTTGTCATACAGACCTGTTTTAACGCCTGCTTTTTAGCAGGCGTTTTTTTATCTGTAGACAAAAAAAACGGGGCCAGATGGCCCCGTGATTTCAGGAAGGTGGGTTGTTCTGTAATGTCAGTAGCAACCCGTCCCGGCGTGTGGTGGCTGCCTCTTCCGGCTGATGGAGCCTGTCGAAGCAGTCGGCAAGCCAGGCGTAATCAAAGGCGTCAGGTCGCTGTTTGATTGCGGCACGGAAGGCCAGGCTGGCCTCTTTCCACTCCCCGTGCTTCATCAATGACTGGCCCAGCGTACTCCAGAGTAGTGGACGATCGCCCTGGGTTTTAATCTGCTGGCGCAGAACCTTCTCAACCTGTTCAGGATTATTGGTTTTCAGGCGCGAGAGCACCACGACCAGGCGGTCATCATACTGGCGTTTAAGACCATTGAGGATTATCTCCTGCGCGGTATCGTGATCGTCGCATTCAATCAGATGCTCTGCCATCGCCACCTGGAGTGGAGCCTGATGGCGGGTTTTACGGCTCTGGTTTTTCCACCAGACTTTCAGCCCCTCGCTGCCCTGATCGTCACGCGCTTGATCCATTAAACCAATCCACGCCTGCTGCTGAAGGGCATCTCGCTGCGCTTCATCACCCACATTCGCTTTTGCCATGGACGGAATAATGTCCAGCAACGAACTCCATGCGCCGGTACGGATATAGGCCTGTTCCGCAAGGCGCAGGACTTCAGGATGACGAGGCGTAATTTCCAGCAATCTGTCGATCCCGTGGCGGGCCGCGTGGTTTTCGTTACGCGCCAGCTGCAAGCGAACGCGGGTGATCTCAACCGGGATCAGATCGTTGCCTGCCAGTTCAGTCGCGCGCTCCAGATGCTGATTAGCGCGGATTTCATCGCCACGCTGTTGGGCGGCTTCAGAGGCCAGCAGGTAGTTCACCACCGGTTGCTCTGCATGATCGGCGTTTTTCGCCATCAGCTTCTCAACCTGCTGATAGTCACCTTCAGCCAGTTTAAGCAGGGCTTGTTCCGTCTGCTTGCGCGCGCGGCGACGCTTGCGACCCACGAACCAGCCACGGGTATGCGCGCCAGTCCGGAAAATGCGGCGTAGCAGCCATTCAAGGGCAAACAGCACCACCAGGGCCAGCACCAGAATGATCACCAGACCCGTGACGCTGGTTTCAATGTTGTAATTATCCGTCTGGATAAGCACGTAACCCTGATGACCAGCGATCATTGGACCCAGTACGATACCCGCAAGCAACAGTGCAAAGAGCAATAATACTTTCAGCATGATTATTCTCCCTGCGGTGCGTTAGCGGGTGCGGCTTGTTCAGCCTCTGCACCGGGTTGCGTCAGTAAATTGCGCACGCGGGTTTGCATCAGTTTCTCCAGGATCGACTGGCTTTGCAGTGTTTCTGGCACATTCATGGAGATGCTTTGTTGATCGAGCTTATCAAGCTCTTCAAGGAAGGCTTTGGTGGTGGCATCGTCAGTATCGTAATAGGCGCGAACCCAGGTCGATACGTTATCCAGCGCCTGTTTGTAAGTCTCTTCCTGGTGACGCGGTACGGCCTGGGCCGCCACGAGCAGACGTGAGCGGATATTCTCGCGGAGGTAGACATCCTGGTTAGGCGCCAGCAGCGGAACGGCGGTTTCATCACGACGGCGAATGGTAATAAAGCTGTCCATAAAGTTCTGCCAGCTTTTTTGCAGGTTCACTCGCCACTCGCTGATGGAGCCGGAAAGCTCGTTGCTGTCCGCATCCATCGGGGAGTCATCATCGCTATTGTCTGCCAGACGCAGATTATCAATCTGGTTCGCCAGCTGGTTCAGCTTCAGGATGATACCGTCATAGTCCACCTGGGTAATGGCTGACAGGCTGGTGATATCTTCAGTAATGGCGCGACGGGCAACGATCAGGCTCGGATCGTTCATTTCAGCCAGACTGATATCCGCACTTTTTAGCAGGGCTGCGGCGGTGGTCGCATCCTGATCGCTCCACAGTTTACGCCCCGCCAGTTTGACCAGAAAATCAGCCTGCGCCAGCAGCCAGGTTTTGGAATCAGAACCTGAAATTGTCGCCACTTTTTGCTGTAGCTCATCAAGCTCTTTTGTGAGGGCTGATTGCTCGCGTTTAGCATCATCAAGCTGGGTTGCCTGCTGCCTGATGATCTCTTCCAGACCGGCTTTTTGCTTATCCTGCGTTTGTTGCAGGGCAATAACCTGATTTGCCAGTGCATCATTCGTGGCACGTATAACGGTGGTCTGTTGCTTGACCCAGCCATAAAGACCGACGCCTGCGGCCAGTGCGATAGCAATGGCAATCACACTAAGAGCAAGACTTGTCTTGCCAGCGCGGTTGTTCTTCTCGGCTTTTTCGGGCAGCGGCGTGTTGCCATCCACCTGTTTGGTCTCTTCAACCACGGCAGAGGAGTGTTGTTGTTCCGTCATTATGGCTTCCCATTATGAGTGTTATTGTAATGCGCGGATCAGCGCATCGTTTTCTGCGTTATCAGCGACCTGAATATCCTGCCAGCCCAATTCCCGGGCGAGGTTCGCCAGACGCTCACTGACGACAATCAATCGACAATGAAGTAACCAGTTTTCACGATACCAGGGTGGAATAAGCGAAAAAAGCTGCTGCAACATCTCGCCGCTGGTAATCACAAGGGTGGTAACGCCACGGGTATGCCAGCGCATGGCTTCCTCCGCGCCGTCGTAATATTTCATACCACGTTGATAGCATTCGCAAAACTCTACAAGAGCACCGCGTGCCTCAAGAGTTTTGCCCAGTAATTCACGGCCACCGTTGCCTCGTAAGATTAGCGCACGTTTGCCTTGAATGTTTTGTAATTCAGGTAATTGTACCAGGACTTCGCTGATTTCCCGGCCCCGGGGATAGTACACATCAATACCGCTGACCTGATGGAGCGCCAGCGCCGTGGTGCGACCAATTGCAAAGTATTGCGCCCGAGAGGGCCAGCTTTTAGCCGATTGCTGCAAATGGGCGTGGGCGAAAGTCACCGCATGTTGTGAGAGAACGAAAACCATGTCGTCTGCGGTGAGCGAGGCCAGCTTGCCTGCCAGTGTATTTAGCTCCCGACCGGGCGAAAACTCGATCAGCGGAAAACTCCATGCCACCAGCCCCAGTGTGCGCAACCGGCTCACTAAAATATCCCCGGCAGGGGACGGGCGAGTGACAAGAATACTCATGCGGGAGCGTCTCCGTTGTAAACCTGCGCCAGGATTTCCCGGGCGCCCTGTTCCAGCAGCTCTTCGGCAAGTGAGATACCCATCTGAACAGCGTCTGATGGGGCGCCACGCCGCTCGCCGCGAATGATGGTTGAACCGTCCGGCGCGCCGACTAACGCACGTAACCAGAGCTGGCCATCGATTAATTCAGCATAGCTGCCAATGGGCACCTGACAGCCGCCTTCGAGTCGGGTATTCATGGCGCGTTCTGCTGCAACCCGCAGAGAGGTGTCATCATGATTGAGCGGCGCAAGCAGTGCACGGGTGTGATCATCTGCCAGTCGACACTCGATACCAACGGCGCCCTGGCCTACCGCCGGGAGAGAAATTTCAGCGGGCAACGCCTGCCGAATGCGCGATTCCAGACCGAGACGTTTCAGACCGGCGACAGCAAGGATGATGGCGTCATAGTCACCGTTATCCAGTTTACCCAGGCGTGTGCCGACATTGCCGCGCAGGGAGCGGATCACCAGATCAGGGCGACGGGCGGCCAGTTGACACTGACGGCGTAAACTTGACGTGCCAACCACGCTTCCCGAAGGCAGGGCGTCCAGGTCGCTGAAATGATTCGAGACAAAAGCATCGCGCGGATCTTCACGCTCGCAAATGGTCACCAGTCCCAGACCGTCAGGAAACTCGACTGGCACATCTTTCATCGAATGCACGGCAATATCTGCGCGGTTCTCAAGTAACGCCAGCTCCAGCTCCTTAACAAACAAGCCCTTACCGCCGACTTTTGCCAGTGGCGTATCCAGAATGACATCGCCACGGGTGACCATCGGCACCAGTTCAACCCTAAGGCCTGGATGGTGCGCCTCAAGGCGCTCCTTAACATAATGTGCCTGCCAGAGCGCAAGAGGGCTTTGCCGTGTGGCAATTCTTAAAACATTGTCTAACATGCTTGTTACCGTCATTATCGTCTGATGACCATCCTAACATTGTTGTCATGGGGTGTCAGGTTTGCGGTGAATGGCTGGCAATGGGCAGGCTTAACTATCACAACAAGACTCGCCTAAGCCGTAAGTGGGAATTTACACGCAGTGAATGGTGCCACACTGGTATGTAGTGCATCTTTCTTTACGGTCAATGAGCAAGGTGTTAAATTGATCACGTTTTAGACCATTTTTTCGTCTGCACCACGATTATTAAGATTCTGACCTGACGAAAAAGGTGACGGCTATTGTGGCTTTTCTGCAACCATCAGGCGATATGTCTTGTACCTCTATATTGAGACTCTGAAACAGAGACTGGATGCCATTAATCAACTGCGTGTGGATCGCGCGCTTGCTGCCATGGGGCCTGCTTTCCAGCAGGTTTACAGTCTGCTGCCGACATTGTTGCACCATCATCATCCGCTGATGCCGGGTTACCTTGAGGGTAACGTTCCAAAAGGCATCTGCCTTTACACGCCTGATGAAACCCAACTGCACTATCTTAGCGAACTCGAGCTTTATCGTGGAATGCCTCCGCAGGTGTCGCCAAAAGGCGAACTGCCGATCACTGGCGTCTATTCCATGGGGAGCACCTCTTCGGTCGGGCAGAGCTGCTCTTCCGATCTCGATATCTGGGTCTGTCATCAGTCCTGGCTGGATAATGAAGAGCGTCAGTTGCTGCAACGTAAATGCAGCCTGCTTGAAAGCTGGGCGGCATCGTTGGGCGTGGAAGTCAGTTTCTTCTTAATTGATGAAAACCGCTTCCGTCACAATGAAAGCGGCAGCCTGGGTGGTGAAGACTGTGGTTCAACGCAGCATATTTTGCTGCTCGACGAATTTTATCGTACCGCTGTGCGCCTGGCCGGTAAGCGTATTCTGTGGAATATGGTGCCGTGCGACGAAGAAGAGCATTATGACGATTATGTCATGACCCTCTATGCGCAGGGCGTACTGACGCCAAACGAATGGCTGGATCTGGGTGGCCTGAGCTCACTCTCTGCTGAAGAATATTTCGGCGCCAGCCTGTGGCAGCTCTACAAAAGTATCGACTCCCCATATAAAGCTGTACTGAAAACGCTGCTGCTGGAAGCCTATTCCTGGGAGTACCCGGACACCCGCCTGCTGGCGAAAGATATTAAACAGCGTCTGCACGATGGCGAAATCGTCTCGTTTGGTCTCGATCACTACTGCATGATGCTGGAGCGTGTGACCCAGTATCTGACCGCCATTGAAGACTTCACCCGTCTTGATCTCGTGCGTCGATGTTTCTACTTAAAAGTGTGTGAGAAACTGAGCCGTGAGCGTGCCTGTGTGGGCTGGCGGCGGGAAGTGGTCAGTCAGTTGGTCAAAGAGTGGGGTTGGGACGACGCGCGCCTCACGATGCTTGATAACCGCGCAAACTGGAAAATCGATCAGGTGCGTGAAGCGCACAACGAGTTGCTTGATGCGATGATGCAGAGCTACCGTAATCTGATTCGTTTTGCCCGTCGCAATAACTTAAGTGTCTCAGCCAGTCCGCAGGACATCGGCGTGTTGACCCGTAAGTTGTACGCCGCATTTGAAGCCTTGCCGGGTAAAGTTACCCTGGTGAATCCACAGATTTCACCCGATCTCTCTGAACCCTATTTGACCTTTATCCATGTTCCACCGGGGCGCGCTAACCGTACCGGCTGGTATTTGTACAACCGTGCGCCAAACATGGATTCCATCGTCAGCCATCAGCCGCTGGAATATAACCGCTACCTCAATAAGCTGGTTGCCTGGGCGTGGTTCAATGGTCTGCTAACCTCACGTACGCATTTGTATGTGAAGGGTAATGGTATTGTCGACCTGGCGAAATTACAGGAGATGGTGGCGAATGTGTCACACCATTTCCCACTGCGCCTGCCTGCGCCAACGCCGAAAGCGCTGTACAGCCCGTGCGAAATTCGTCATCTGGCGATCATCGTCAATCTGGAATATGACCCGACGGCGGCGTTCCGCAATCAGGTCGTGCATTTTGACTTCCGTAAGCTCGATGTTTTCAGCTTCGGTGAGCAGCAAAATTGCCTAGTGGGCAGCGTTGACCTGCTGTATCGCAACTCGTGGAATGAAGTGCGTACCCTGCACTTCAACGGCGAGCAGGCGATGATTGAAGCGCTGAAAACTATTCTCGGTAAGATGCATCAGGACGCGGCTCCGCCGGACAGCGTGGAAGTGTTCTGCTATAGCCAGCATTTACGTGGCCTTATCCGCACACGCGTGCAGCAACTGGTGTCCGAATGTATTGAGCTGCGCCTCTCCAGCACCCGCCAGGAAACCGGACGCTTTAAAGCGTTACGCGTTGCCGGGCAGACCTGGGGGCTGTTCTTTGAACGTCTGAACGTGTCGGTACAGAAACTGGAAAACGCCATCGAGTTTTATGGTGCGATTTCCCATAACAAGCTGCACGGCTTGTCTGTTCAGGTCGAAACCAACCACGTTAAATTGCCTCAGGTGGTGGACGGCTTTGCCAGCGAAGGGATTATTCAGTTCTTCTTTGAAGAGACAGGGGATGATGGTTTCAATATCTACATTCTTGATGAGAGTAACCGCGCTGAGGTCTATCACCATTGCGAGGGCAGTAAAGAGGAACTGGTACGTGATGTGAGTCGCTTTTACTCATCATCCCACGACCGGTTTACCTACGGCTCCAGCTTTATTAACTTCAACCTGCCGCAGTTCTATCAAATTGTGAATGTGGACAATCGGGTGCAGGTGATCCCGTTCCGCAATCAGGCGGTCAACCCCGTGCCGCCAGCCAATCAGGATAACGACGCACCGCTGCTGCAACAGTATTTATCCTGATAATTTTCTCGGTGTGGCCTGATGCCCTCACCCCGGCCCTCTCCCACGGGGAGAGGGAGCAAACACTAAAAAACCTTCTTGCGAAGGTTTTTGCTATTAACCTCTAAAGCTGACGTCTTCGCCCGCCTGCTGCGTCGCCGCCTGTTCCAGTAAATCCCAGAAGGTTTCGCCGCTGCGATCGCACACCCATTCATCTTCTTTGAGCGAGAAATGATAGCCGCCCTGTTTGGCTGCCAGCCATACCTGATGCAAAGGTTCCTGACGATTGACGATTATCTTGCTGCCGTTCTCAAAGCTGATGGTTAATACGCCGCCGTTAATTTCGCAGTCGATATCACTGTCGCCGTCCCACTCATCCAGACGCTCTTCAATGGTCATCCACAGGCGGTCTGCAAGGCGATGAAATTCACTGTCGTTCATTATCGTTTCCCGTTTTAAGTGATGGCGGCAGTATAACGCGAAACATTTCCCGATGCAGGGGGTGTGCAAACTCTTGCTTTTGTGTCTTCTCCTGCGATGATAGATAACAGAAAGGATGAATGAACAGGCAACCTACAATGAAAGATGTATGTCGAACACTGGCCGTATTAGCGACCTTACTTAGCCTGGCAGGCTGTGGTCTGAAAGGACCGTTGTATTTCCCTCCGGCGGACAAAAACACCCCTGCGGAAACGCAAAAAACAACACCTGTTATTCAGTCGGGCTCCCCGGACCGTAACGATCGTGGTGATACCGGCGGCCCGAGTCAGGTTAACTAATAACAGTCCCATTCTGTACCCGCGCAGGTAATTGGAGTAGATGATGCAGTTCTCGAAGATGCATGGCCTTGGCAACGATTTTATGGTCGTCGACGCGGTGACGCAGAATGTTTTTTTCTCCCCGGAGCTTATTCGTCGCATGGCGGACAGGCATCTGGGCGTTGGCTTTGACCAGTTGCTGGTGGTCGAACCGCCTTACGATCCTGAACTGGATTTCCACTACCGCATCTTCAACGCGGATGGCAGCGAAGTGTCGCAGTGCGGCAACGGCGCTCGCTGTTTCGCCCGCTTTGTGCGCCTGAAAGGGTTAACCAATAAGCGTGATATTCGGGTCAGTACCGCGAACGGGCGTATGGTTCTGAGCGTCACGGAAGATGAGCTGGTGCGCGTGAATATGGGGGAGCCGAACTTCGAACCGGCCCAGGTACCGTTTCGCGCAAACAAAGCGGAAAAGACCTATATTATGCGCGTGGCGGAGCAAACCATAATGTGTGGCGTTGTGTCCATGGGCAACCCGCATTGCGTGATTCAGGTTGATGATGTGGCTACCGCGCCGGTCGAAACGCTGGGTCCGGTGATGGAAAGCCATGAACGTTTTCCTGAACGCGCCAATATTGGTTTTATGCAGGTGGTTAAACCTGATCATATTCGCCTGCGCGTGTTTGAACGTGGTGCCGGTGAAACCCAGGCCTGCGGCAGCGGCGCCTGTGCGGCTGTTGCCGTGGGCATTCAGCAAGGTTTGCTGGCAGAAGACGTTCGAGTGGAACTGCCAGGCGGTCGACTGGATATCGCCTGGAAAGGCCCGGGCCAACCGTTGTTTATGACTGGCCCGGCGGCACATGTCTACGACGGGTTTATTCATTTATGAAACAAGTTGGGGAAGAACAGCAGGAGACCCTCGGCGAACTGGATGACAGGGCGGTTGTGGAGTATCTGCTGCGTAATCCTGAATTTTTTATTCGCAATGCGCGCGCAGTGGAACAGATTCAGCTTCCACATCCGGTGCGCGGTACGGTTTCCCTGGTGGAATGGCATATGGCCCGGGCACGTAATCATATCAACGTGCTGGAGGATAATATGACGCTGCTGATGGAGCAGGCCAGTGCGAACGAAGGCCTGTTCTACCAGTTACTCCGCTTGCAAAGCAGGCTGGCGTCAGCCGCCAGTCTGGATGAGATGCTTAACCGCTTCCATCGCTGGGCGAAAGACCTTGGCCTTGCGGGGGCGACGCTGCGTCTTTTCCCCGACCGCTGGCGTCTGGGTGCGCCCTCCGGCTTCACCCATCTTGCGATTTCTCGTCAGGCGTTTGAACCATTCCGCATTCAGCGGCTGGGTCAGAAAAACCACTATCTGGGGCCTCTCAACGGTCCGGAGCTGCTGCTGTTATTACCCGACGCGAAAGCCATCGGCTCCTCGGCCGTGTCAATGATGGGGCGTGATGCCTCCCTGGGGGTGATCATCTTCAGTAGCCGCGATCCGCACCACTATCAGCCTGATCAAGGGACTCAGTTGCTGGATGAGCTCGGTATGATGTTACCGGATCTGCTGGAGCGCTGGATCGAGCGCGTATGACCGATTCAACCCTGCATGACGCTGTCGCCCGGTTTTTGCGCTATCTGGGCGTGGAGCGTCAGCTTAGTCCCATCACCTTACTCAATTATCAGCGTCAGCTTGATGCCATCATCGCCCTTAGCGGCGAACTCCGCTTGCAGCGCTGGCAACAATGTGACGCCGCCATGGTCCGTGCTATTGCGGTGCGCAGCCGACGTAAAGGCCTTGGCGCCGCCAGCCTCGCGCTGCGACTCTCCGCCCTGCGTAGCTTCTTCGACTGGCTGGTGGCTCAGGGCGAGCTGCCTGCAAACCCGGCTAAAGGTATCTCTGCGCCGAAAGCCCCGCGTCATTTACCGAAAAATATTGATGTTGACGACGTAAACCGCCTGCTGGATATCGATCTCAACGATCCGCTGGCGGTGCGCGATCGGGCAATGCTTGAAGTGATGTACGGCGCCGGTTTGCGTCTGTCTGAGCTGGTGGGGATCGATATCAAAGATATGGATCTGGAAAGTGGTGAAGTCTGGGTGACAGGTAAGGGCAGCAAAGAGCGACGTCTGCCCATCGGGCGCAATGCGGTTATCTGGATTGAGCACTGGCTGGATTTGCGCGGCCTGTTCGGCACCGACGACGAGGCGCTGTTCCTGTCAAAACTGGGAAAACGGATCTCGGCGCGTAACGTGCAAAAGCGTTTTGCGCAGTGGGGAATCAAGCAGGGGCTTAACAGCCACGTTCATCCGCATAAACTGCGTCACTCTTTTGCGACGCATATGCTGGAGTCCAGCGGCGACCTGCGTGGTGTGCAGGAACTGCTTGGGCATGCTAACCTGTCCACCACACAAATCTATACTCATCTTGATTTTCAACACCTTGCCTCAGTGTATGACGCAGCGCATCCACGCGCCAAACGGGGAAAATAATGCGATTTTACCGACCTACTGGCCTGATTTCGGCTCTCACGTTCGATCTCGACGACACGCTCTACGACAACCGACAGGTCATTCTGCGCACGGAACACGAGTCTCTGCGCTTTGTGCAGCAATATCACCCTTCGCTTAATGGGCTGGAAAACAGCGACCTGCAACGTATTCGGCAGTCTCTGCGTGAAGCGGAACCAGACATTTACCACGATGTTACTGAGTGGCGGCGACGTGCCGTTGAGCGTGCCATGCTCGATGTCGGCCTGGCGCGCCTCGAGGCAACGGCAGGCGCAGAAGCCGCGATGCTGCACTTCGCCAGCTGGCGTAGCCGGGTTGATGTCCCCCAGGAAACCCACGACACGCTTACAAAACTGGCCAGCAAGTGGCCGCTGGTGGCGATCACCAACGGCAATGCCCAGCCAGAGTTGTTCGGCCTGGATAGCTATTTTGAGTTTGTGCTGCGTGCCGGCCCCGACGGACGGGCGAAGCCGTTTAATGATATGTACCACCTTGCTGCGGAACGCTTAGGGATCCCAATGGGTGAAATCCTGCATGTGGGTGATGACCTGACCACCGATGTGGCGGGCGCCATTCGCTGTGGCATGCAGGCTTGCTGGATCAAACCTGAAGGCGCAGACCTGCTAACGGTGGCTGATAGCCGTTTGCTGCCACATCTGGAAATTTCGCGGTTGGCATCCCTCACCACGCTGATATAATCACCAGCAGTAATGTATAAATTCACAGTATGCCCGGTAAGCTTCGCGCCGCCGGGCAAATGACTTCCGGCGGTGCCAATGGACGTTTCTTACCTGCTCGACAGCCTTAATGACAAACAACGTGATGCCGTTGCCGCAACGCGTTCCAATATGCTGGTGCTGGCAGGGGCGGGCAGTGGTAAGACGCGTGTGCTGGTCCACCGCATTGCCTGGCTACAGAGCGTGGAAAACTGCTCGCCTTATTCCATCATGGCGGTGACCTTTACCAACAAAGCGGCGGCGGAAATGCGCCACCGTATTGCCCAGTTGATGGGCACCAGCCAGGGCGGAATGTGGGTTGGCACTTTCCATGGCCTGGCGCACCGTTTGCTGCGCGCCCATCATATGGACGCCGGGCTGCCGCAGGATTTTCAGATCCTCGACAGTGAAGATCAGCTGCGCCTGCTCAAACGTCTGATTAAAGCCATGAACCTGGATGAGAAGCAGTGGCCGCCGCGCCAGGCGATGTGGTACATCAACGGTCAAAAAGATGAGGGCATTCGTCCGCATCACATTCAAAGTTATGGCAACCCAGTTGAGCAGACCTGGCAGAAAGTCTATCAGGCCTATCAGGAAGCCTGCGATCGCGCCGGGCTGGTGGATTTTGCCGAGCTGCTGCTGCGCGCTCATGAACTGTGGCTCAACAAGCCGCATATCCTTCAGCACTACCGTGAACGCTTCACCAACATTCTGGTGGACGAATTCCAGGACACCAACAACATTCAGTACGCGTGGATCCGTCTGCTGGCAGGCGACTCCGGCAAGGTGATGATTGTCGGCGATGATGACCAGTCGATTTACGGCTGGCGCGGTGCGCAGGTGGAGAACATCCAGCGTTTCCTTAAGGATTTCCCTGGCGCCGAAACCATCCGTCTGGAGCAGAACTACCGCTCAACCAGCAATATTCTGAGTGCCGCGAACGCCCTGATTGAAAACAACAACGGACGTCTGGGCAAAAAGCTGTGGACCGATGGGGTCGAAGGTGAACCCATTTCCCTCTATTGCGCCTTCAACGAACTTGATGAAGCCCGTTTTGTGGTCAACCGCATTAAGACCTGGCAGGACAACGGCGGTCAGCTTGAGAAATGCGCCATTCTCTACCGCAGCAACGCCCAGTCGCGTGTGCTGGAGGAAGCGCTGTTACAGGCCAGTATGCCGTACCGTATTTACGGTGGAATGCGCTTCTTCGAACGTCAGGAGATCAAAGATGCGCTCTCCTACCTGCGTCTTATCGCCAATCGTAACGATGATGCTGCCTTTGAGCGTGTGGTAAATACCCCGACGCGCGGCATCGGCGACAGAACCCTGGATGTGGTGCGTCAGGCCTCCCGCGATCGCCAGCTGACGCTGTGGCAGGCCACCCGTGAGCTGTTACAGGAAAAAGCGCTGGCCGGGCGTGCGGCAAGCGCGCTGCAACGTTTTATGGAGCTGATTGACGCGCTGGCGCAGGAAACGGCGGAGATGCCGCTGCACGTGCAAACTGACCGGGTCGTCAAAGATTCGGGTCTGCGCATGATGTATGAGCAGGAGAAAGGCGAGAAAGGCCAGACCCGTATTGAGAACTTAGAGGAACTGGTAACGGCAACCCGTCAGTTCAGCTACAACGAAGAAGATGAAGATTTGATGCCGTTGCAGGCGTTTCTTTCCCACGCGGCGCTGGAGGCGGGTGAAGGACAGGCGGACACCTGGCAGGACGCGGTGCAATTGATGACGCTGCACTCGGCGAAAGGTCTGGAGTTCCCGCAGGTGTTTATCGTCGGCATGGAAGAGGGGATGTTCCCGAGCCAGATGTCGCTGGATGAGGGCGGTCGTCTGGAAGAAGAGCGCCGCCTGGCTTACGTCGGCGTGACCCGTGCGATGCAGAAGCTGACGCTCACCTATGCCGAAACGCGTCGGCTTTACGGTAAAGAGGTTTACCATCGTCCGTCGCGCTTTATCGGCGAACTGCCGGAAGCCTGCGTCGAAGAAGTACGTTTACGTGCCACGGTCAGCCGTCCGGTAAGCCATAAGCAACTGGGTACGCCGATGGCGGAAAACGATACCGGCTATAAACTCGGTCAGCGCGTTCGCCATGCCAAATTTGGCGAGGGCACTATTGTGAACCTCGAAGGCAGCGGCGAGCATAGCCGGTTGCAGGTGGCGTTTCAGGGGCAGGGTATTAAATGGCTGGTTGCCGCTTACGCCCGGCTTGAAACAGTGTAACTTTCAGAAAAATATCATCTTTTTGCAATAATCTGCTAGCCTTATACGCTAAGGGGTAAATATTACCCTTTAGCGTTCCGTTGCGAGTTGACGCCTTATTTTTGCTGGCGTAACATGCGCGCACGATCACGCTAAGAGGACATTCGCCTTGGACACACCCAGTACATACTGGCTCAAATCCCTGTCATCCAGGAACAACTCCTAAGGCTATCTCCCCTTACTGATGGCCTTAGTGGTTGTCAGCGATCTGTTTTATTCCCGTCGCGCTGAGTCAGGCTGTTTAATGGTCTGAAACGCCTTATGTTTCTTGTGTGCCCAACCGAACGTCCAGACATTTTTGTATTGGGAGTCCCGGTCATGCTGAGCGCATTTCAACTGGAAAATAATCGTTTAACTCGCCTCGAGGCTGATGAAATCAGGCACCTCGCCAGTTCCGTATGGGTTGATCTGGTCGAACCGGACGATGAAGAACGACAGCGCGTACAAACCGAGCTTGGTCAGAATCTGGCAACACGCCCTGAGCTGGAAGACATCGAAGCATCCGCGCGTTTTTTCGAAGACGAAGACGGTTTGCACATCCACTCCTTCTTCTTTTTTGAAGATGCGGAAGATCATGCGGGCAACTCAACCGTCGCTTTTACCATTCGTGAAGGCCGCCTGTTTACCCTGCGTGAACGTGAATTGCCCGCCTTTCGTCTGTATCGCATGCGCGCCCGAAACCAGGAGATGGTTGATGGCAATGCCTTTGAGCTGCTGCTCGATCTGTTTGAAACCAAAATTGAACAATTGGCAGACGAAATCGAGAACATCTACAGCGATCTGGAAAAACTGAGCCGGGTTATTATGGAAGGTCAACAGGGCGATGAGTATGACGAAGCCCTGTCGACGCTTGCAGAGCAGGAAGATATCGGCTGGAAAGTACGTTTGTGTCTGATGGATACCCAGCGGGCACTGAACTTCCTTGTGCGCAAAGCGCGTCTGCCTGGCGGTCAACTGGAGCAGGCGCGTGAGATCCTGCGCGATATCGAATCCCTGCTGCCGCATAACGAATCCCTGTTCCAGAAGGTTAACTTCCTGATGCAGGCGGCGATGGGTTTTATCAATATCGAGCAGAACCGCATCATTAAAATCTTCTCAGTGGTATCCGTGGTGTTCCTGCCACCGACGCTGGTGGCATCCAGCTATGGGATGAACTTCGAGTTTATGCCAGAGCTGCATCTGACCTTTGGTTACCCAGGCGCCATTATCCTGATGCTGCTTGCCGGCCTCGCTCCCTACCTCTATTTCAAACGCCGTAACTGGCTGTAGCATTCTGTTGCGGGCGAAAACTATATCGCCCGCCTTTTCCTGCCTGTCTAATATATTAATTCTATATTTATCATTTTTAAGGTAAAAAATATCTCTGGTTTAAAATATAATTAATGATAAAGTAATGAGCTTTTATACTTTAAAGGATAATAAAGTATTCATGAAAGGGATGGTTCAACTATGAATATAGACAGTGGTTATATGTCATATTTCTCCATTGTGTTATTTTTACTCTCTTTTTATTTCTTTATAAGAGTTGGTGGTGGTAAATATAAAAAAATACCATTAGTCGTATTTGTTGTTATTTGCTCGGTGATTTTTAGCCTGATTTCCGCAGGGTATCTGGTAGCAAACTGGTTTACGGGGATAGGATTTGATGACTCCGTTTTCTATCATTTACGTTTTGGTGCAGAAGGCGCGGGGATCGGTGAGTTTATTCCTTTGATTGTGCTATTTGTTTGCATCCAACTTGTTTTTATTATTGCCGTGATATTTTATGTGCGCGGCGTTATAAAAAATGGCAACAAAAAGTGGAGTATAAAATATACCTTCATGGTTTTTTTTCTGTCAGCGCAGCTGTTTTTTTGTAATCCCGCAACAATTAATCTGACATCCTGGTTATTTAATAATGCTTCATCGACGGATTTCTCGATCTATTTTAAACGTGCGCAAGTCCAGGATGCTGTCGATAAACCTAAAAACATTATCTATTTTTATCTGGAAGGTCTGGAACGTAATTACTTTAATGATGAGTTATTTCCTGGCTTAATGCCTGAGTTAAAAAAATAAAGCAAGAGAGCATTAGTTTTACCGACGTTAAGCAGGTTGTTGGTGCGAGCTGGACGATGGCGGGAATGGTCGCCAGCCAGTGTGGGTTACCGCTATTGACGGTTTTCACTAACAATGAATTTTTTATGAAGACTTTCATGCCGGATGTTGTCTGTCTGGGGGATATTCTACGTGCCAAAGACTACCATCTTGAGTTTATGGGAGGAGCTGAGACTGAATTCGCCGGTAAAGGACTCTTTTATCAAAGCCACGGTTTTGCCAACGTCCAGGGCGCAAAAGAGTTGCTGCAGAGTAACCCGGATGCAGATGCAAGCTATGTAAATAGCTGGGGGCTTTATGATGATACGCTTTATACATTGATTCTGGATAGAATCAGGACGCTGCAAAAGTCGTCGAAACCATGGGGAATGTTTTCGATTAATATCGGCACCCACCAGCCTGAGGGTCATATGTCCCGGGAATGCCAGGGAATACAGTATGGCGACGGCAGTGATAAATTGCTCAGTGCGGCGCAATGTACAGATTATCTGGTAGGGAAAATGTACCGGATGCTGAAGGAGGAAGGGATACTCGATGATACCGTCGTTATCTTTGCTTCCGATCATTTATCTCCGGTGAAGGTCAAACCCTACAACACGCTGGAAAAAGCTGAACGGCATAATTTTATGATGCTCACGGGGTCTGGCGTGGTTCCGGGTGTTAATGAACGTAAAGGTACTTCACTGGATATCGCATCAACCCTCCTGAATTACCTGGGTTATGGCTCTCACCCCATCGGTCTGGGTCGTGACATGAATGGTGAAGAACCGACCCTACGGGAACATTTTATATCTGATGCGCTACTGAATGAGAAAATATTATCATGGCGTAGCATTATTGATATGACCTTCAGTGGCTATCCGGCGTTAACGGGTAGCCTGCGCGTTGAGACCGAAAAACAGGAAGTCGTGACAGGCAATACCTCTCTCAGATATCCCATTTTACTCAGCTATACCCCTGAGGGAAAAGTTGAAGGCGTGTGGTATCCCACCGAGACGATTTCCGAACAGGATGTCTTTAGTGGCGCTTTTTACCTGACTAAAATGATAAGCAATAATCAGCTTTTTTTGTGGGTGGATCGCTGCCGTAATATTTCGACTCTGGCGACGGGACTGCAAAAATATCGTGAGAGTAATTGCTTTTATAATGGTTCGTTGGCTGCAGAGGGTTCATCAGGCTTTATTGCCGATTCAGGTGTTACGGTCAATCTTATCTTTGATAATCAGAGCGGGGCTTCCACGGCCCGGGCGAATGTTCTGCGCGAGAACCTGTTCAGTAAAAACATGGCGCAATGGGATAGTCTGAATTTGAAGATTAAGGAAGGGCTACAGAATTCGCTGATTATGGTTCGGGCTGGGGGAACAGATGCTATTGTTGGGTCGTCGTATGTTCAGGGCGCTGAGTTTAAAGAACCGGGTCTGTACCTGACGCGAGTGAGCTACACTCTGGACCAGGAATATGTGTTACGTAATAAAGAGAAAGCGCACTATAGCTCAGTGCTCTATAGCGTGGAGACACTTGGCGCGCTGCCCGTCTGCGATAATAAACAAGGACCTGTTCAATTAGAGGCGTTAATAAAAAAATATCCCATGGATGAAAAATTAACTCCATTGATGTATGTCATTGTGGGGAATGTTGATGAACAGTGTGGGAAGGGTTTCACAAACCTGCCTCAGGACATACGGTTATCTGAGCTGGATGGTTTGCCCGCTGGCAGCCCCTATATCGCATTATTTGATGTGGGGCTGGAGGTAAAATATGAAAAATCAGGTGCGCGTGATAAAGCTATTGCCGTTAGCGTGCTGGTGGCTGACTGATACACCGCACGTACCGTGATTTAGCTGGCCTTGCGCGATATCTCTATTTCAAACGCCGCAACTGGCTGTAAGTCCGGAAATAAAAAAGGTTCAGTATCATCGCTGAACCTTACTCTTTTTCGCGCGTTACTCGTGCGGAGTTTGCTGGCGGGTCGAGCAGCGGTCAACGAGCGTGAAGCCGATATCATCATTGACGGGTTCGTAATTATCCTCTTTCAGGCGGCGCAGCAGCGCGGTAGCCGCCCGCTGCCCGATATATTTGCCATCAATACGAACGGTAGAGAGCGGCGGGTAAGTGTGCGCGGCAAAGTTCATATCGCCAAAGCCGAAGACTGAGAGCTGCTCGGGTACCGAAAGTTGGCGGCTGGCGGCCTCCGTCAGCACGCCATGGGCAACGGTATCCGAAGTGCAGACCACCACGCGTGGCGTGTCGTCTGTCGCCAGAATGCGGGCCAGACCCTCGCGACCTTGCTCCAGTGCCGGCAGATCCGTAAAGCTCTGATGCACAATGTCTGTAATGCCACGGGCCTGCAGGGTTTCCAAAAATGCCATGGCGCGCAATTTACCGCGCGGGTCGTCAACCGAGAGCAACGCGAAATGGCGATAGCCCTGATCAAGCAGATGGTTTGCCACGCTATGGCCGACCTGCGCATGAGAAAACCCGACCAGCATATCAATGGGCGCGTCGCTGATATCCCAGGTTTCCACCACCGGTACGCCTGTTGCGCGCAGGCGCTTGCGGCTGGGCTCGGTATGAACAGTACCGGTCAGGATAATACCGTCCGGGCGACGGCTCAGGATAACGTCAAGCAGCTCCTGTTCCTGTTCGGCTTCATAGCCTGAAATTCCCAGTAGCACCTGGTAGCCATTGGCCGCCAGCTGCTCGGCAATTGCCTGGAAGGTATCCGAGAAAATAGGGTTGGTCAGCATTGGCACCAGCACCGCCACCAGACGGCTACGGTTTGAAGCCAGCGCCCCGGCGTTCTGGTTGGGGACAAAGCCCGTCTCTTCAATAACCTTCAGCACCCGGTTGCGGGTGGATTCCTTGACCTGCTCCGGCAGGTTCAGTACGCGAGATACCGTAATAGGCGCGACGTTAGCCATTTTTGCCACGTCGGCGATGCGGAGTCCTGAAACAGCCTGTTTACGGGGTGCCATACAAGGTTCACCAGTGAGAAAGTGTTAGAGAAAAGTGGCTTATCTTATCGGCCACGACGCTGCGTATACAGTGCATCCGCAATGAAAACGCCTAATGCCAGCCAAATAAACGCAAAGGTCACCATTTTATCAGCGCCGGGATGCTCGCCATAGAAAGCTACCGCCAGCAGGAACATCAGGGTTGGGCCAATATACTGAAAGAAACCGAGTGTCGACAGGCGCAGGCGCGTTGCAGCGCCGGTAAAGCACAGCAGCGGGATAGTGGTGACCACGCCTGCCGCCATTAACAGCAGATTCAGCGAGAGGCTGTTCTGCCCCATATGGCTGGTGGCCGTATCAGCAATACCGAACAGCCAGACAGCGGCAACAGGCAGCAGCCATAGGGTTTCGATAAGCATGCCGGTTTGCGCATCGACCGCTATTTTCTTACGGATAAGGCCGTAAAAGGCAAAGCTAAAGGCCAGCGCGAGCGCAATGATGGGCAGCGATCCGAAGGTCCACAGTTGCACCAGCACCCCCGTCGCGGCAAGGATCACCGCCACCCATTGCATGCGACGAAAACGCTCACCGAGGAAGATCATGCCCAGCAGAATATTCACCAGCGGGTTAATAAAATAACCCAGGCTGGCTTCCAGCAGATGATGATTATTCACCGACCAGATAAACAGCAGCCAGTTACCGCCGATCAATACCGCAGAGAGTGCCAGCAGCAGGATTTTTTTCGGTGTATGCAGCAGTTGCTTCACCTGGGGCCACTGGTGGCTGAGGCTTATCAGGGCAATCATAAAGAAAAAAGACCAGATAACGCGGTGAGTTAAAATTTCATCGGCAGGAACGAAATCAATCAGCTTGAAATAGGCCGGGGCGATGCCCCAAATAAAATAAGCCGCGAGGGCCAGTAAAACCCCTTGTCGCGTCTGTTTTGCATCCATGTCGGTAAACTCATTACGGTAAAGTAAGGCTACTTTACCTGATTTTGTGACTCAACCCACCATATAGGTCGCAGTAGCGCTGGCGATATAGACCTGTTCTTCGTTATGTAACTCTACCCGTGCGACGGCAACCTTATTGCCTGCACGCAGCAAACTGCTGCTGGCGGTGAAGCGGTTTCCGCGTCCAGGTCGCAGATAATCGACACGTAAATCAATGGTGCCCATTCTTGACAGGCGGGTACGCAGTTCATCCTCGGTAAGGGTGTCATGGCGGGTCAGGGTGCTGCCCACGCAGACCAGTCCGGCGGCTACGTCGAGTGCGGAAGCGATAACGCCCCCGTGTAAAATACTCTGTGCCCAGTTGCCGACCATCATCGGCTGATTATTAAAGCTGAGCTGGGCGTAGTCTTTTTCGTAGCGAATAAGTTCCAGTCCGAGGGCGCGATTGAAGGGCATGTGATAAACAAAAATTTCGCCTACCAGTTTTAACGCGGCCTCGGCTGTGAGGATGGCTGACATACAGGTTCTACCCATAAAGTTAATGAATTGTTGATTTTATGCCTCAAAATTGTTGATTTCCAGTTTCAGACAGGATACCTGCGCAGTACTTCAATAAATCTGTAGAATGGACGGCGTTAAAATACTCAATTCAACAATATTGTTCAGAGGAAGTGAGCCGATGCGGACGTTTCTGGGTTGGTTTGTGGCAGTGTGCATGTTGCCCTTTGCAGCATTTGCGCAGGAAGCGACAGTCAAAGAAGTTCACGATGTGCCAGCCGTGCGCGGTAGCATCATCGCCAATATGCTGCTGGAGCATGATAATCCGTTCACGCTCTACCCGTATGAATCAAACTATCTGCTTTACACCTGGACCAGTGACCTCAACAAAGAAGCGATCCGCTCTTACAGCTGGGCCGATGAAGCGCGCAAAGACGAAGTGAAGTTCCAGCTCAGTCTGGCTTTCCCACTGTGGCGCGGCGTGCTTGGGCCGAATTCAGTGCTGGGGGCGTCTTATACGCAAAAATCCTGGTGGCAGCTTTCCAACACAGATGAGCCTGCTTCTTCACCTTTTCGTGAAACCAACTATGAGCCGCAGCTGTTCCTCGGTTTTGCCACCGACTACCGCTTTGCGGGCTGGACGCTGCGTGATATGGAGTTTGGTTTCAATCATGATTCCAACGGCCGCTCAGACCCGACGTCACGTAGCTGGAACCGCCTTTATACGCGCCTGATGGCGCAAAACGGCAACTGGCTGGTGGAGGTGAAACCCTGGTATGTGGTCGGGAATACGGATGATAATCCGGATATCACCAAATATATGGGCTATTACCAGGCGCGGATCGGCTATCAGTACGGCGATGCCATTTTCAGCGTCAAAGGACAGTACAACTGGAACACCGGCTACGGCGGCGCAGAGGTTGGTGTCAGCTATCCGGTGACCAAACATGTGCGTTTCTACACCCAGGTATACAGTGGTTATGGCGAATCGTTGATTGACTACAATTTCAATCAGACGCGCGTCGGCGTCGGCGTCATGCTTAACGATCTGTTTTAAACAATCTGTTTTAAACATTGCAGTTTTATGAGCAGGCGCTGAAAATAGCGCCTGTTTTTTGGCGGGTGAATGGGGTACATGTGGCGCAGGCGGAAGTCTTAAATCTGGAATCGGCAGCGTTAAAGGTTTTACGTGAAATCTTTGGCTACCAGCAATTCCGTCCGGGCCAACTGGATATCATCGACACGGCGCTGGCCGGTCGCGACAGCCTGGTAGTGATGCCCACCGGCGGCGGAAAATCCCTCTGTTATCAGATCCCGGCGCTGATCCTTACCGGCTTAACGGTGGTGGTATCGCCCCTGATTTCGCTGATGAAGGACCAGGTGGATCAACTGCTCGCCAACGGCGTGGCCGCAGCCTGTCTGAATTCCACGCAAACCCGCGAGCAGCAGCTTGAGGTGATGAGCGGGTGTCGTAGCGGGCAAATCCGCCTGCTGTATATTGCCCCCGAACGCCTGATGCTCGACAATTTCCTTGAACAACTTCGCCACTGGAATCTCACCCTGCTGGCGGTGGACGAAGCGCACTGTATTTCTCAGTGGGGGCATGACTTCCGCCCGGAATATGCCGCCCTGGGCCAGTTACGTCACTATCTGCCAGCCGTTCCCTTTATGGCGCTGACCGCCACGGCGGATGATACGACCCGTGCCGATATTGAGCGTCTGCTCGGGTTAAATGACCCGCTTATCCAGATCAACAGCTTTGATCGCCCCAATATCCGCTACATGCTGATGGAGAAATTCAAGCCGCTCGATCAGCTTCTGCGCTACGTGCACGACCAGCGCGGTAAATCCGGCATTATCTACTGCAACAGTCGGGCGAAAGTGGAAGACACCGCAGCCCGCCTGCAAAGCCGGGGCTTTAGCGCCGCAGCCTACCATGCCGGGCTGGAAAACGATGTGCGCGCCAGCGTGCAGGAAAAGTTTCAGCGTGACGACCTGCAGATAGTGGTGGCGACGGTGGCCTTCGGGATGGGGATCAACAAACCCAACGTGCGGTTTGTGGTGCATTTCGACATTCCACGCAATATCGAATCCTACTATCAGGAAACGGGCCGCGCCGGGCGTGACGGGCTGCCTGCGGAAGCAATGCTGTTTTATGCGCCAGAGGATATGGCCTGGCTGCGCCGTTGCCTGGAAGAGAAACCGGCCGGGCAGCTCCAGGATATTGAACGCCACAAGCTTAATGCGATGGGGGCCTTTGCCGAGGCGCAGACCTGCCGTCGTCTGGTGCTGCTCAATTACTTTGGCGAGGGGCGACAGGAATCCTGCGGCAACTGCGACATCTGCCTCGATCCGCCGCGCCAGTACGATGGCCTGCAGGATGCGCAAAAGGCGCTCTCCGCCATTTATCGCGTCAATCAGCGCTTCGGTATGGGTTATGTGGTGGAGGTGCTGCGCGGCGCCAATAACCAGCGTATCCGCGAGCTGGCTCACGATAAATTACCGGTTTACGGCATTGGTCGTGAGCAAACCCATGAACACTGGGTGAGCGTGATCCGCCAGTTGATCCACTTAGGTCTGGTGACGCAGAACATCGCCCAGCACTCCGCTCTTCAGTTGACCGAAGCTGCGCGTCCGGTACTGCGTGCTGAAGTCCCCTTACAACTCGCGGTGCCGCGTATGGCGGCGCTCAAATCCCGGGTAATGCAAAAGGCGGCGGTCGGCAACTATGATCGTAAACTGTTCGCCAGATTGCGCAAACTGCGTAAAGCCATTGCCGATGAAAACAATGTCCCGCCGTACGTGGTATTCAACGATGCCACGCTTATCGAAATGGCGGAGCAGATGCCGGTGACGCCAGGCGAAATGCTCGGTGTGAACGGCGTTGGCGTGCGTAAACTTGAACGCTTCGGGCAGGAGTTTATGGCGCTTATCCGCTCGCACATTGATGGTGATGATGAGTAGTCATCGCGGGCTAAAAGTGCCAGGATAGCCACCTGGTTTATTCGTTATCTGCGGGTCAATATGTTAATGCTTTTTCTTACCGTTGCCCTGGTGCACATCGTCGCGCTGATGAGCCCCGGTCCGGACTTCTTTTTTGTATCGCAAACCGCCGTCAGTCGTTCCCGTAAAGAGGCGATGATGGGCGTGCTTGGCATCACCGCAGGGGTTATGGTGTGGGCGGGTGTCGCGCTGCTTGGCCTCAATCTGATCCTCGCGAAAATGGCCTGGCTGCACAGCATTATTATGGTCGGCGGTGGGCTCTATCTGTGCTGGATGGGCTACCAGATGCTGCGCGGTGCGCTGAAGAAAGACGTCGCAACGCCGGACGCGCCGCAGGTAGAACTGGCTTCCAGCGGGCGTAGCTTTATGAAAGGCTTGCTGACTAACCTCGCCAACCCGAAAGCGATTATCTATTTTGGATCGGTGTTTTCACTGTTTGTCGGTGATAGCGTCGGCGCCAGCGCGCGCTGGGGTATTTTTGCGTTGATCGCGCTGGAAACTTTTGCCTGGTTTACGGTAGTGGCCAGCCTGTTTGCCTTACCGATCATGCGTCGCGGCTATCAGCGTCTTGCTAAATGGATTGACGGTTTTGCCGGAGCGCTGTTCGCCGGCTTCGGCATCCATCTGATTATTTCTCGCTAATATTTGTGCCGGATGGCGTTTGCCATCCGGTCATATCCTCAGGCATGTCTTGCCGATGCCAGCAGCGCTCCCACCAGCATAAACAACGAGCCAAATACCTTATTCAGCGCCTTCATCTGGTGCGGGCCTTTGATCCAGCCAGCAATACGTTGCGCCAGGGTCGCATAACCAATCATCACGATAATATCCACCACGATGGTGGTTACGCCCAGCACCACGTACTGCATGACCTGCGGCTGATTTGGCACAATAAATTGCGGAAACAGCGCCGCCAGAAAGACGATGCTTTTCGGGTTGGTCAGATTCACAAACACGGCGCGCTTAAACAGGCGGCTGCGTGATTGCGTTTGCGCCAGGGTATTAAGATCAATCGCGCCTGCGGCACGCCATTGCTGAATACCCAGCCAGATAAGATAAGCCGCACCCGCCCATTTCAGCACCTCAAAAGCCAGTACCGAACGCGAAAAGAGGGTACCCAGCCCGACGCCGACCAGCACAATGTGAATGGCTAATCCGGATTGTAGCCCGGCGATGGACGCCGCTGCGCCGCGATAGCCGTGGCTGATGGAGGTGGTCATAGTATTAATCGCCCCGGAACCGGGCGACAGGCTGAGGATCATGGATGTCAGCAGATACGCGAACCACCACTCGAAGGTCATGAGAAACTCCCTGGTTGTCTGTTTTTATGCCACAATACGCTATTGTCAGCGGAATTAGCTACAGGTCACAAAAACGTTTTTGTTGCGCGAGTGAGGGCGTACTCAATGTTCCGGCACAACAAGGACTGGGAAACCAGAGAAAGCGCGTTTGCTGCGTTTGCGACAGGGCCGTTAACCGACTTCTGGCGTCAGCGCGAAGAGGCTGAATTTACCGGGGTGGACAATGTTCCGGTGCGATTTGTCCGCTTCCATGCTGCCATGCACGACAGGGTTATCGTGGTCTGTCCGGGTCGTATTGAAAGTTATGTGAAGTATGCTGAGCTGGCATATGATCTGTTCCATCTTGGTTTTGATGTGCTCATCATCGACCATCGCGGTCAGGGGCGTTCCGGGCGCATGCTGGAAGATACGCACCGGGGCCACGTGGTTAACTTCAGTGATTACGTGGATGATCTGGCGGCGTTCTGGCAGCAGGAGGTCGCTCCAGGCCCCTGGCGGCAACGTTATATTCTGGCGCACTCGATGGGAGGCGCTATCGCAACCTTGTTTGTGCAGCGCCATCCGCAGGCTGGCTGTGACGCCATTGCCCTCTGTGCCCCCATGTTTGGCATTATTATTCATCTGCCTGACTGGATGGTTCGCCCGTTGCTGGACTGGGCGGAAGGCTATCCGCGTATTCGCGAAACCTATGCCATTGGCACCGGGCGCTGGCATGCCCTGCCTTTTGCGCTCAATACGCTGACCCACAGCCGTGAACGTTATCGGCGTAACCTGCGTTTTTACGCCGACGAGCCGCAGTTACGCGTTGGTGGCCCGACCCTGCACTGGGTGCGGGAAGGTATTCTGGCCGGTGAGCAGGTCCTGGCAGATGCGGCTTCAGATACGCCGCCGATGTTAATTATTCAGGCAGAAGAAGAGCGTGTTGTGGATAACCGCATGCACGATCGTTTCTGCGATATCCGCGCCGCAGCGGGCTTTCCTTGCGAAGGGGGTAAGCCGCTTGTCATAAAGGGCGCGTACCATGAGATCCTCTTTGAAGAGGACGCTATGCGCTCGGTCGCGCTTCGCGCCATCGTCGAATTCTTCGATCGGCATAACTAATGAATTATTGAGGTATAAGGTTCTTATGTATCAGGTTGTTGCATCTGATTTAGATGGCACATTGCTCTCCCCCGATCACACTCTCTCCCCGTATGCGAAAGAGACGCTTAAGCTCCTGACTGAACGCGGAGTGAACTTTGTTTTCGCCACCGGACGTCACCATGTTGATGTCGGCCAGATTCGCGACAACCTGGGGATCAAGGCCTGGATGATCACCTCCAACGGCGCGCGGGTACATGATACCGACGGCAATCTGGTTTTCACCCACAACCTTGACCGCGATATTGCCACCGATCTGTTCGGCGTGGTGCATAACAACCCGGATATCATCACCAACGTTTATCGCGATGATGAGTGGTTTATGAACCGTCATCGCCCGGATGAAATGCGTTTCTTTAAAGAGGCGATTTTCCAGTACTCCCTGTACGAGCCGGGCCTGCTGGAGCCGGAAGGGGTCAGCAAGGTCTTCTTTACCTGCGAGAAGCATGAAACCCTGTTACCGCTGGAGCAGGCGATCAATGCCCGCTGGGGCGATCGTGTTAACGTGAGTTTCTCCACCCTGACCTGTCTGGAAGTGATGGCCGGCGGCGTGTCGAAAGGGCATGCGCTGGAAGCGGTATCAGCAGCGCTGGGTTACAGCCTGAAAGAGTGTATCTCCTTTGGTGACGGCATGAACGATGCTGAGATGCTCTCGATGGCGGGCAAAGGCTGCATTATGGGCAATGCCCATCAGCGTCTGAAAGATTTGTATCCGGAGCTGGAAGTGATTGGCACCAACGGGGACAACGCCGTCCCTGACTATCTGCGCAAACTGTTCCTTAGTTGATCTAAAGATCAATTATTGACCAGTCGTCAACTGAAGACTTCGCTACAATGAGTGCTCCTTATCCAGAGAGACATTCATTGTGGCGCTTCTCATCATCACCACGATCCTGTGGGCCTTTTCCTTTAGCCTGATTGGCGAGTATCTCGCCGGGCACGTTGACAGCTATTTTTCGGTGCTGATGCGCGTCGGGCTGGCGGCGCTGGTCTTTTTACCCTTCCTGCGCACCCGCGGGCTGCCGTTCAAAACCCTCGGGCTGTATATGCTGGTGGGGGCGTTACAGCTGGGTATCATGTACCTGTTCAGCTTCCGGGCGTACCTCTACCTGACGGTATCTGAATTCCTGCTGTTCACCGTCTTTACGCCGCTGTATATCACCCTGATTTATGACCTGCTGAGCAAGCGCAAACTGCGCTGGGGCTATGCGCTGAGTGCATTGCTGGCGGTGGTGGGGGCGGCGATTATTCGCTATGACAAAGTCAGCGAACACTTCTGGATGGGGTTGATGTTTGTCCAGCTTGCCAATATCAGTTTCGCCATCGGTATGGTGGGCTATAAGCGTCTGATGGAAACCCGCCCGATGCCGCAGCACAATGCCTTTGCCTGGTTCTATCTCGGCGCATTTGTGGTGGCGGTGACGGCCTGGTTTGCCCTTGGCAACCCGCAAAAACTGCCGACCACCAACCTGCAATGGGGCGTGCTTATCTGGCTGGGGGTTGTGGCTTCAGGCCTGGGCTACTTTATGTGGAACTACGGGGCAACGCAGGTGGATGCGGGAACGCTTGGCATCATGAACAACGTGCATGTTCCGGCCGGGCTGCTGGTTAACCTTGCCATCTGGCAGGAGCAGCCCCACTGGCCAAGTTTTATTATTGGTGCTGCGGTAATAATGGCCTCGCTGTGGGTCCATCGGCATTGGGTCGCTCCGCGCTCCGAACAAACGGCAGATGATCGCAGGCGTGGTTCCGCGCTGAGCGAATAAAGGCTTCGGTCACCGGTTGACGCTGTTCGCCATCGCGCGTGGCAGCGTACAACCGACTCCATAATCCCTCGCCCAGGGTCTTTGTCACCACCAGGCCCTGGCGTTCAAAACTCTCTACTACCCAGTGCGGTAATGCCGCAATCCCCATCCGTGCCGCCACCATCTGAATCAACAGCAGGGTGTTATCCACGCTTTTAAGCTGAGGGCTGACGCCCGCCGGTTGCAGGAAATGACGCCAGATATCCAGACGACTGCGTTGTACCGGATAGATAAGCAGAGTTTCGGTGGCGATATCCTCCGGCGTTATCCGCGTGCGGGCCGCCAGCGGGTGGTCAGGCGAGAGCACCAGACGGACTTCAAAATCAAACATCGGCGAATAGAACAGTCCGCTGCGCGGCAGAATATCGGAGGTCATCACCAGATCCAGCTCACCCTGTTGCAGCGCGGGCTGCGGATCGAAGGTCACGCCGGATTTGAAATCCATCTCCACCTGCGGCCACTGGGTGTGAAAGCTCTCCAGCGCCGGGGTCAGCCACTGAATACAGCTATGGCATTCAATCGCGATACGTAACCGGGTTTGCTGCGGTTCATTACAGGCCTGCAGGGCGCTGGTGATTTGCGGCAGCACCTGGTTTGCCAGTTGCAGCAGAATTTCACCCTGCGGGGTAAAGCGCAGAGGCTGACTTTTACGCACAAAGAGCCGAAAGCCGAGGCGCTGTTCCAGATCGCTGAACTGGTGAGAAAGTGCCGATTGCGTCTGATGCAGCGTCGTCGCCGCCGCGGCGAGCGATCCGCAGTTCCGTAACGCTTGCAGCGTTTTCAGATGTTTAATTTCGATCATGAAAGTCCTTCACTTCGGCGTGAACAATTTGCGCTTGAGGAATATACAGTACTTGCGAATTATAGCGGTGTAAACATCTGGACGGCTAAAATCCTTCGTCTTTTAAATTTATGGTGCGTTGGCAGCGTTCACTCACCCCGGTCACTTACTCCAGTAAGCTTCCGGGAATGAGCAAACTTGCCGCCTTCCCTAAATTCAAAATCCATTGGATTTACAATTTCTTAGAGGAAGCACATATGACAATTTTAAATCACACCCTCGGTTTTCCTCGTGTAGGCCTGCGTCGCGAGCTGAAAAAAGCGCAAGAAAGCTACTGGGCGGGGAAAACCTCCCGTGATGAACTGCTGGCAGTAGGGCGCGAGCTGCGTGCCCGTCACTGGGCGCAGCAGAAAGCGGCGGGCATCGATCTGCTTCCGGTGGGCGATTTCGCCTGGTACGACCATGTTCTGACCACCAGCCTGCTGCTGGGTAACGTTCCGGCTCGTCATCAGAACAGCGACGGCGCCATCGATATCGATACCCTTTTCCGCATTGGGCGTGGACGTGCGCCAGGCGGTGAACCGGCTGCGGCGGCGGAAATGACCAAATGGTTTAACACCAACTATCACTATATGGTGCCGGAGTTCGTCAAAGGCCAGCAGTTCACGCTGAGCTGGACCCAGTTGCTCGATGAAGTAGACGAAGCGCTCGCGCTGGGCCACCAGGTCAAACCGGTGCTGTTAGGACCGGTCACTTACCTGTGGCTGGGAAAAGTAAAGGGTGAACAATTTGATCGCCTGAGTCTGCTGAACGATATTCTGCCGGTCTACCAACAGGTGCTGGCCGAGCTGGCAAAACGCGGTATCGAGTGGGTGCAAATCGACGAACCTGCGCTGGTGCTGGAACTGCCGGAGATCTGGCTGGAGGCCTTTAAACCCGCCTATGATGCCTTAACCGGGCAGGTGAAACTGCTGCTGACCACTTACTTCGAAGGGGTCACGCCGAATCTCGATACCATCACGGCGCTGTCGGTTCAGGGGCTGCATGTGGACCTGGTGCAGGGTAAAGATGATGTTGCCGAACTGCATAAACGTCTGCCCGCTGACTGGCTGCTCTCTGCCGGACTGGTCAACGGGCGTAACGTCTGGCGTGCCGATCTGACGGAAAAATATCGGCAAATTGCAGCGATCGGTGGCCAACGTCCGCTGTGGGTCGCTTCCTCCTGCTCGCTGCTGCATAGTCCTATCGATCTGAGTGTGGAAACCCGTCTTGATGCCGAAGTGAAAAGCTGGTTTGCCTTCGCCCTGCAAAAGTGTGAAGAACTTGCCCTGCTGCGTGATGCGCTGAACAGCGGTGAGACCGCCGCGATTGAGGCCTGGAGCGCGCCGATTCAGGCTCGCCGTCATTCCACCCGGGTGCATAACAGCGCGGTGGCGCAACGTCTGGCGGCGATCACCGCTCAGGACAGCCAGCGTCATAACGCTTATCCGCTGCGTGCAGAAGCCCAGCGAGCCCGTTTTAATCTGCCTGCCTGGCCGACCACTACCATTGGATCCTTCCCGCAAACCACCGAAATTCGTGGCCTGCGTCTGGACTTCAAAAAAGGCAATCTCGATGCCAGCCACTACCGCACCGGTATCGCCGAACACATCAAACAGGCGATTATTGAGCAGGAGCGGCTGGGGCTGGACGTGCTGGTGCATGGTGAAGCCGAGCGTAACGACATGGTGGAGTATTTCGGCGAGCATCTGGACGGTTTCGTCTTTACCCAGAATGGCTGGGTACAGAGCTACGGTTCCCGCTGCGTGAAGCCGCCGGTGGTGATCGGTGATGTCAGCCGTCCGCAGGCTATCACCGTTGAGTGGGCGAAATATGCCCAGTCTCTGACCGACAAGCCGGTAAAAGGTATGCTGACCGGTCCGGTGACCATTCTGTGCTGGTCGTTCCCGCGTGAAGATGTGAGCCGTGAGACCATCGCCAAACAGATTGCGCTGGCCCTGCGTGACGAAGTGGCCGATCTCGAAGCCGCCGGTATCGGCATTATTCAGATCGACGAACCGGCTCTGCGCGAAGGCTTGCCGCTACGCCGCAGCGACTGGGAGGCGTATCTGGCCTGGGGCGTGGAAGCTTTCCGCATTAATGCTGCGGTCGCGAAAGATGAGACGCAGATCCACACCCATATGTGTTACTGCGAGTTCAACGATATCATGGATGCCATTGCCGCACTGGATGCGGACGTGATCACCATCGAAACCTCGCGCTCCGATATGGAACTGCTGGAGTCGTTCGAAGCATTCGACTACCCGAATGAAATCGGTCCGGGGGTCTACGATATTCACTCGCCAAACGTCCCGAGTGTGGAGTGGATTGAAACCCTGCTGGCTAAAGCCGCGCTGCGTATTCCGGCCGAGCGTTTGTGGGTCAACCCGGACTGCGGCCTGAAAACCCGCGGCTGGCCGGAAACCCGAAGCGCGCTGGCGAACATGGTTAAAGCGGCGCAGAATTTGCGTCAGGCGTGAGGATTATTTCTTGTTAATAAAAAGCGATCGCCTAGGGAAGGTGCGATTTAATCGTCAGTTATGAGAACATAAGGCTTTCTTTGCCATAGATTTTTCACGATGCCCGCAC